>DATDCR010000044.1:0-17787 GCA_036524215.1 Burkholderiales bacterium | reverse complement strand
GCGCCATGGTGGTGAAGACGCTGACGGTGCCGGAGTGGCTGCTGCTTGCGCCGCTGCAGATCACGTTCGTCCTGCTCGCCATCGAGGTCGGCTTCCGCATGGAGCGCCTGCATGCCGGACCTCGCGGGCCACGCGCTGACGCGGTCACCGCGGGTTAACCCAGGTGCTGTCATGGCAGGCAGCGGCGTGGTTCATGCTCGGCGGCTCGACCGTCCTGATGTTCCTGGGACTGCCGGTCGCCTTTGCCTTCCTCACCATCAACCTGATCGGCGCGTGGCTCTATCTCGGCGGCGAGCCGGGCCTCGTGCAGTTCGTGCGCAACGGCGTGCAATCGGTGACGAGCTTCGCGCTGACGCCGATTCCGCTCTTCATCCTGATGGGCGAAGTGCTGTTCCACACCGGCCTTGCGGTGAAGGTGATCGACGGCATCGAGCGGCTCATCCGCCAGGTGCCGGGACGCCTGGCGGTCGTCGCCGTGGTCGCCGGCACCGTGTTCTCGGCCATCTCGGGCTCCACGATCGCGACCACCGCGATGCTCGGCAGCCTGATGCTGCCGGTGATGCTGGCGCGCGGCTACCACCCGACCATCGCGGCCGGGCCGATCATGGCGATCGGCGCCGTGGACATGCTGATCCCGCCCTCCGCCCTCACCGTGCTCCTCGGCAGCCTGTCGGGAATCTCGATCTCGCGGCTGCTGGTCGGCGGCATCGTGCCGGGGCTGATCCTCAGCATCATCTTCGTCGGCTACATCGTGCTGCGCGTGCGCTTCAACCCCGCGCTCGCGCCGGCGAGCGCGTTCGAGGAGTTTCGCGGCTGGCAGCGCCTGCGGCCCTTCTTCCAGTACGTGCTGCCGCTCGTCTCGATCTTCGTCGTGGTGGTGGGCGCGATGATCGCCGGCTGGGCCACCCCCACCGAATGCGCCGCGCTCGGCGCGATGGCGACGGTGGTGCTGGCGCTCGTCTATCGCGCGCTCACGCTGGAGAACCTGGTGCAGGCCCTGCGCGGCACGGCGGCGATCTCCGGCATGATCCTCTTCATCATCGTCGGCGCGACCACCTTCTCGCAGATCCTGTCCTTCTCCGGCGCGAGCAACGGCCTGGCGAAGCTGATCACCGAGCTCGGCCTGCCGCCGATGGCGGTGATCGCCGGCATGATGCTGTTCCTCATCTTCCTCGGCGTATTCGTCGAGCAAGTGAGCATGATGATGATCACGCTGCCGATCTTCATGCCGATCGTGCAGCAGATGGGGGTCGATCTCGTCTGGTTCGGCATCATGTTCCTCATCTGCATGCAGCTCGGGCTGCTGATGCCGCCGCATGGGCTGCTCTTGATGACGATGAAAGGCGTTGCGCCGCCGCAGGTGACGATGGCGGACATCTTCCGCGCCGTGGCACCTTTCCTTCTGATCAGCGTGCTCGTGCTGGCGCTCGTTTTCGTCGTTCCGGCGCTGGCGGTCTGGCTGCCTAACTGGGTCGGTTAAAGATGGAACGCTCTTTCAAGGACGAAGTGGCGAAGCTGAAGCTCGGCGACGGGCAGACCTTCCACGGCGAGGCGATCCTCGCGGTGACCAAGGCGCTGCTGCAATCGGGCGTCTCGTATGTCGGCGGCTACCAGGGCGCGCCGGTCTCGCATGTGATGGACGTGCTGAACGATGCGCGCGACATCCTCGACGAGCTCGGCGTGCACGTCGAGACGAACGCCAACGAAGCCGGCGCGGCGGCCATGCTGGGCGCCTCGATCAACTACCCGATGCGCGGCGCCGTCGCCTTCAAGTCGACGGTCGGAACCAACGTCGCCTCGGATGCGCTCTCGAACCTCGCTTCCGCCGGCGTGAAGGGCGGCACCGTCATCGTGCTCGGCGAGGACTACGGCGAGGGCGCCTCGATCATCCAGGAACGCACGCACGCCTTCGCCATGAAGTCGCAGATCTGGCTGCTCGACCCGCGGCCGCACCTGCCCAAGATCGTCGAGATGGTCGAGCGCGCCTTCGAGCTGTCCGAGGCTTCCAGCACGCCCGTGATGCTCGAGCTTCGCATCCGAGCCTGCCACGTGCACGGCAGCTTCCAGACCAAGGCGAACCGCGCGCCGAAACTCTCCAAGCGCGCGCTGATCGAGGAGCCGGATTTCGACTACAACCGCATCTGCCTGCCGCCGGCCACCTATCTGCAGGAAAAGCTCAAGGTCGACGTGCGCTGGCCCGCCGCCGTCGACTTCATCCGCCGCAACAAGCTGAACGAGAGCTTCCCCGGCGAACGGGCCGACATCGGCATCATTTGCCAGGGCGGCATGTACAACGCTGTCGTGCGCGCATTGCAGCTCCTCGGCTTCGCCGACGCCTTCGGCGCGACGCAGGTGCCGATCTACTGCATGAACGTCACGTACCCGATGGTCCCGGACGAGGTGATCGGCTTCTGCAACGACAAGCGCGAAGTGCTGATCGTCGAGGAAGGCCAGCCCGCCTATCTCGAGGACGCCGTGCTCGCCCTGCTGCGGCGCGATGACGTCAACCGGGTCAAGGTGCGCGGCAAGGATGTGCTGCCGCTCGCCGGCGAGTACACCGGCGAGGTGGTGCTCGCCGGCATTGCGAAGTTCCTGTCGCGCGATGCGTCCGTAACCCCGATCGGACATCTGAAGCAGAAGGCGCAGGAGCTGCTGGGCGCGCTGCCGCAGCGCCCGCCGGGCTTCTGCGTCGGCTGCCCGGAGCGCCCGGTGTTCTCGGCGATGAAGATCCTGGAAAAGGCGAGCGGCAGGTTCCATGTCTCGGCCGACATCGGCTGCCATCTCTTCTCCACGCTGCCGCCGTTCAACATCGGCAACACGGTGCTCGGCTACGGCCTTGGCCTCGCGTCCAATTCGGCCGTGCACCCGGCGATGGCGAAGCGCACGGTCACCATCATGGGCGACGGCGGCTTCTGGCATAACGGCCTCACCACCGGCATCGCCAACAGCGTCTTCAACAAGAACGACGGCATCCTGGTGATCATGAAGAACGGCTACAGCTCGGCGACCGGGACGCAGGAGCTGCCCTCATCCCCGCAGCACAGCGACGTCAAGGAAGACATCAGCATGGAGCGCGCGCTGAGGGGCATCGGCGTCGGCTGGACGAAGACGGTGAACAACTATCACGTCGGCGATGTCGCCCGCACGCTGAAGGACGCGATGACCAGCGATTACAAGGGACTCAAGGTCATCATCGCCGAGGGCGAATGCCAGCTCGAGCGCCAGCGCAAGGTACGTCCTGTCGATGCAAAGAAACTGGCCGCCGGTGAAAGGGTGGTCAGGGTCAAATATGGCGTCGATGAAGACACCTGCACCGGCGACCATTCGTGCATCCGCCTCTCCGGCTGCCCGACGCTGACGATCAAGGACAACCCGGATCCGCTGCGCACCGATCCGGTCGCGACGGTGATCGACGGTTGCGTCGGCTGCGGCTTGTGCGGCGAGAACGCGCACGCCGCCGTGCTCTGTCCGTCCTTTTATCGCGCCGAAGTCATCCAAAACCCCCGCTGGTGGGACAAGCTCAGGAACTGGTTCCGTGGAACGGCAATTCACTAAGGAAATAGAGTCCCTGCGGCTGGGGCACGGCGCCACCTTCCACGGCGAGGGCATCCTCGCCGTGACCAAGGCGCTGCTGCAGTCCGGCGTCTCGTACGTCGGCGGCTACCAGGGCGCGCCGGTCTCGCACCTGCTCGACGTGATGGTGCAGGCGAAGGACTACCTCGACGAGCTCGGCGTGCACGTCGAGGCATGCACGAACGAGGCCTCCGCCGCCGCGATGCTCGGCGCATCGATCAACTATCCGGCGCGCGGCGCGGTGACCTGGAAATCGATCGTCGGCACGAACGTCGCCGCCGATGCGCTTTCGTATCTGGCCAGCGCCGGCGTGATGGGCGGCACGCTCATCGTGCTCGGCGAGGACTACGGCGAAGGCGGCGTGGTGGCGCAGGAGCGCAGCCACGCTTATGCGCTCAAATCGCTCATGTGGCTGCTCGATCCGCGGCCCAGCCTGCCGAAGATCGTCGAGCTGGTGGAAAAGGGCTTCGAGCTCTCCGAAGCCTCGAATACCCCGGTGATGATGGAGCTGCGCATCCGGGCCTGCCATGTGCGAGGTTCTTTCGAGAGTAAGGACAACCGGCCTCCCGCGGTATCGACGCTTGCGAAGCTCGACGGGCCGCCGAAGGAATTCATCTACGACCGCCTGGCGCATCCGCCGGCGACGTTCCGCCAGGAGAAGCTGAAGTCCGACGTGCGGTTGCCCGCGGCCCGCAGGTTCATCGCCGAGCATCGCCTGAACGAGATCTTCGAAGGCGCGGAAAGCGCGCTCGGCATCATCGTGCAGGGCGGCCTCTACAACGGCCTGATGAGCGCGCTGAAGACCCTGGGCCTCGCGGATGCTTTCGGCGAGACGCGCATTCCGCTCCTGGCGCTCAACGTCGTCTATCCGCTCGTGCCGGAAGAGATCACGCAGTTCTGCGCCAGCAAGAAGGCCGTGCTGGTGCTGGAAGAGGGGCAGCCGGAATTCATCGAGCAGGAAGTCGCGACGTATCTGCGCCGGGCCGATATCGCCGCGCGCCTGCACGGCAAGGACCTGATGCACATGGCGGGCGAATACTCGGCCGAGGCGATGGTGCGCGGGCTGGCGAAGTTCGTGCGGCAGCATGCGCCGCACCTGGACACGACCAGCGGGACGAGCTGGCTCGACCGCGTCGCGGCCATGAGGAAGCAGGCGGGTGAATTGCTCGGCGGACTGCCGCAGCGTCCACCGACCTTCTGCGTCGGCTGCCCGGAGCGGCCGGTGTTTTCGGCGATGAAGCTGACCGCGAAGGAGATCGGCCGGCCGCATGTGTCGATGGACGTCGGCTGCCATGCGTTTGCGAGCTTCGAGCCGTTCTCGCAGGGAAATACCTTGCTCGGCTACGGCATGAGCCTCGCCGCCGCGGCGGGCGTCGGGCCGATGTCGCAGCGCCGGCCGGTCGCCGTGATGGGCGACGGCGGCTTCTGGCATAACGGGCTGCTCTCGGGCGTGGCATCGAACCTGCTGAACAAGGGCGACGGCGTGCTGATCGTGATGAAGAACGGCTACGCATCCGCGACCGGCACGCAGGAGCTCATCTCCTCGCCGCCGGAGGAAGTGCGCGAGCGCGCACTCGGACAAAGCGCCGCGCACGCCGATCGCACGATCGAGTCGACCCTGCTGGGTCTCGGCGTGAAATGGCTGCGCACGGTCGACAACTACCGCGTCGGCGAGATGGCGAAGGCCTACAAGGAAGCGATGACGACGAAGGAGAAGGGCCTGAAGGTCATCGTCGCCGAGGGCGAGTGCCAGCTCGAGCGCCAGCGCCGGCTGAAGCCTTTGCTTTCCAGGCAATTATCCGAAGGCAGGAGAAGCGTCAGGGTGAAGTACGGGGTGGATGAAGATACGTGCACCGGCGACCATTCATGCATCCGCCTTTCCGGCTGCCCGACCCTGACGGTCAAGGACAACCCGGATCCGCTGCGCACCGATCCGGTGGCGACGGTGATCGACGGCTGCGTCGGCTGCGGGCTGTGCGGCGAGAACGCGCACGCCGCCGTGCTCTGCCCGTCGTTCTATCGCGCCGAAGTCGTGCAGAACCCGACGCTGCTGGACAAACTGGTGACCAGACTATGACCCTTCCCCGCAGGCCGATCACCATCCTCATCGCCGCGCTCGGCGGCGAAGGCGGCGGCGTGATGGCCGACTGGCTGATGGAAGCCGCCACGGCCGCCAACCTGCCGGCGCAGGCCACTTCGATCCCGGGCGTCGCGCAGCGCACCGGCGCGACCACCTACTACCTCGAGATCTATCCGGCGCGGCGCGGCGAGCTGGGCGGCAAGGAGCCGGTGCTGTCGCTCACGCCGAGCCCGGGCAACGTCGACATCATGGTCGCCTCCGAGCTGGTCGAAGCGGGCCGCGCGATGCTGAACGGCTACGTGAGCATGGACCGCACGACGCTCATCGCCTCGACCCACCGCATCTATGCGACGGTCGAGAAGATGCAGATGGCGGACGGCCGCTTCGAGAGCGACAAGGTCCTCGCGGCGGGAAAGGAGCTCGCCAAGCGCGCCGTGATGTTCGACATGCGCAAGCTCGCGCAGGAGAGCGGCACCGTCATCAACGCGGTTCTCTTCGGCGCGATGGCGGGAAGCGGCGTGCTGCCGCTTTCGCGCGAGGCCTGCGAGGACGCGATCCGCAAGTCCGGGCGGGGCGCCGAAGCGAGCCTGCGCGGCTTCGCCGCCGGCTTCGAGATCGCGCACGGCGAGCGCGTGGCGCCCGCGCAGCCGCTGCCGCCCAGGCGCGCCACCGAGCTCACCGAGATCCTGCAGCTCGCCGAAGAACGGCTGAAGGACTACCAGGGCGAGCGCTACGCCGCGCTGTATCGCCGGCGCATGAACGCTTTCATGGGCACGGACGCCAAGGTAGCCGCCACCGTGGCAAGGCATCTCGCCAACTGGATGAGCTACGAAGACATCGTGCGCGTCGCCGACCTGAAGACGCGCCCCACCCGCTTCGAGCGCGTGCGCAAGGAAGTCGGCGCCAAGGACGATGAGCCGGTCGTCGTGATCGATTACCTCAAGCCTGGGGTCGAGGAATTCGCCTCCGTGCTGCCGCATTTCCTCGGCAAGCGGCTCGTCTCCTGGGCCGAGCGGCGCGGCAAGCTCGACGCCTACAACGTCGGCATGCACATCAGGACGTCGGGCTTCTTCGGCTTTTTCCTGGTGCGCTCGATCGCCTGGCTGAAGCCGCTGCGGCCGATGAGCTATCGCTATGTCGAGGAACAGGCGCTCATCGAGCGCTGGCTCGCGGCGCTCGGCGAGGCGGCGAGGCGCGATGCTTCGCTCGCCTTCGAGGTGGCGGAATGCGCGCGCCTCATCAAGGGCTACGGCGAGACGCACCGGCGCGGCAGGGGCAACTTCCTCGCCATCCTCGATGCGCTGGTCGACAACCCGGCCACGGCCGATGCCGCGGAGCAGGCGAGATCGATTCGCAAGGCGCGCGAGGCGGCGCTTGCCGATCCGGAGGGCAAGGCCCTCGGCACCACCCTGGGCAAGCCCGTTGTCTGGATGAAGCCCGTAAAATCGGCCTGAAGGAGTCCCCAGCATGGCAAGCGTTCCCCAGACCAAACCCCTCAGCACCCCGAACACCGCCCGGCTGGATCTCTACGGGCGCATGGACAAGCACAACACCGCGCCGCTGTGGGAGGTGCTGCACGCGCTGATCCCGAACGAGCCGGCGACGCGCTGCAAGCCCTACCTGTGGAAGTACAAGGACATCCGTCCGTACATCACCGAGGCGGGCAAGCTGATCACCGCCAAGGAAGCGATCCGGCGCGTGCTGGTGCTCGAGAATCCGGGCATGCGCGGCGAATCGTGCATCACGCAGAGCCTTTACGCCGGGCTGCAGCTGATCCTGCCGGGCGAGATCGCGCCCAGCCATCGCCACAGCCAGTCGGCGCTGCGCTTCATCGTCGAAGGCGCCGGCGCCTATACCGCGGTCGACGGCGAACGCACCACCATGTCTCCGGGCGACTTCATCATCACCCCGTCGTGGACCTTCCACGACCACGGCAACCCCGGCAACGAGCCGGTCGTCTGGATGGACGGCCTCGACATCCGCATCGTCGAGCTCTTCGCCGCGCAATTCCACGAGGTCTACGAGGAAGAGGTGCAGCCGGTGGTGCGCAGCGAGGGCGCGGCAATGGCGCGCTTCGGCAACGGCCTCGTGCCGCTTGGTGCCGTCGCCCCGTTCGGGCGCACGTCGCCCATCTTCAACTATCCGTACTCGCGCAGCCGCGAGTCGCTCGACCTGCTGTCGCGCGACCAGGATCCGGATCCGTGCCACGGCTGGAAGATGCAGTTCGTGAATCCGCTCACCGGCGGGCACGCCATGCCGACGATAGCGGCCTTCATCCAGCTCCTGCCGGCGGGCTTCCGCTCGCAGGCGAGCCGCTCGACCGACGGGACGATCTATTCGGTCGTCGAGGGCGGCGGCAAGGTCACCATCGCGGGGGAAAGCTTCAGCTTCGAGCCGCGCGACACGTTCGTCGTGCCCTCGTGGATGCCGCTGCAGCTCGAAACCGCGAGCGAGACGGTGCTTTTCTCCTTCTCCGACCGCCCGGGCCAGGAAGCGATGGGGTTGTGGAGAGAGAGGCGGGCTTGAAAAGCGGGGCTCAGTGAACGCGCCAGACAAAGCGGATCTCAGCCGCCTCTACAACAACCGCGAGCTCGTCCCGGACCACGCGCAGTACTTCGCGCGCTGGGCCGAGAACTCGCAGCGCGCGCGCAGCACCATGAGCTGCCACATCGATCTGCGCTACGGCGAGGCGCCGGGCGAGACGCTCGATCTGTTTCCCGCCCGCAAGGGCGACGGCTCATGCCTCATGTTCATCCACGGCGGCTACTGGCGCTCGCTCGACAAGCGCGATTTCTCCTTCCTCGCGCCGGCGCTGGTCGACGGCGGCATCTCGCTCGCCGTCGTGAACTACGACCTCTGCCCGAAGGTGTCGATGGAGGAAATCGTGCGCCAGATGCTGCGCGCGAGCCGCTGGCTCTGGCTGCACGCCGAGGATTACGGCATGGACCAGGATCGCCTGTATGTCGGCGGGCACTCGGCGGGCGGCCATCTCACGGCGATGATGATGTGCGCCCTGTGGCCGGTATTCGATGCGCGGCTGCCGAAGGACCTGTGGAAAGGCGGGCTCGCCATCAGCGGCTTGTACGACCTGCGGCCGATCCTCAGCGTCGACTGGCTGCAGCAGGACCTTCGCCTCGACGAGGAAACCGCCTTGCGCCTCTCGCCCGCGTTCATGCCGACCGCGACGCGCGCCCCGGTGATGACCGTCGTCGGCGGCGACGAGTCGAGCGAGTTCCACCGCCAGAACGCGCTGCTCGGCGAGCGCTGGCGCGCCGCCTTCGCCGGCGACGTCGCGATGCCGCGCACCCATCATTTCTCGGTCGTCGACGGACTCGCCGACCAGAAAAGCGCGCTCTACCAGGGGCTGCGCAAGCTCATGAAACTGGATAAATGAACGAGCCCTTCACGCCGTACCTGCAGCCGGGACGCTACGTCGACAGCGCGCACCCGAAGGTCATCGAGTTCAGCCAGCGCCACGCCGAAGGCAGCAACGACCGCGAGAAAGCGGTGGCCTTGTACTACGCGGTGCGCGACGCGGTCCGCTACCACCCGTACCAGAACTTCACGCTGGAGGATACGTATCGCGCATCGGCCTGCCTCGAGCGCCGCGTCGGCTGGTGCGTGCCGAAGGCTGCGCTCCTCGCCGCGTGCGCGCGCGTCGCCGGCATTCCGGCGCGCGTCGGATTCGCCGACGTGAAGAACCACCTCACCTCGCCGGACCTGACGGCGAAGATGGGCACCGACCTTTTCGTCTTCCACGGCTACACGGAGTTCTTCCTGGAAGGCCGGTGGGTAAAGGCGACGCCGGCATTCAATCTCGCCCTGTGCACCAGGTTCCGCGTCAAGCCGCTCGAGTTCGACGGCCGCAACGACTCGATCTTCCATCCGTTCGACGCGGACGATCGGCGGCATATGGAATACGTGCACGACCGGGGCACGTTCGCCGACGTGCCGGCGCAGGAGATCATGCGCGTGTTCCGCGAAACCTATCCGACGTTCTATAACGTGGGTCCGGACGCCGCCAAGGAAACGTTCGCGCCCGCGTGATGCGGTCGCTGCTCGAGGAAGGCTTCCAGGCCGCCGTCGCGGCGGCCGATCCGCTCAAGATCCTGCCGGCGCACCTCCCGCCGGCGCCGCACGGTCGTATCTTCGTCGCCGCAGCCGGCAAGGCGGCCGCCGCGATGGCGCTCGCCGCTGAAAAGCACTATGGCGGCAGAGTCGACGGCTTGGCGATCACGCGCTATGGCCATGGGCTGCCGACGAGCAAGATCCGCGTCATCGAGGCCGGCCATCCGGTACCGGATGAAGCCGGTGAAGCGGCCGCGCGCGAGATCCTGGCGACGGCAAGAACGCTGAAGGAACACGACCTCCTCCTCGCGCTCCTCTCCGGCGGCGGCTCGAGCCTGCTGTCGCTGCCGGCGGCGGACGTGCCGATGGCCGACCTCAAGGCCGTCACGTCGCAACTCCTCAGGAGCGGCGCGGCGATCCAGGAAATGAACACCGTGCGCAAGCATCTTTCGGCGATCCACGGCGGGCGGCTTGCCGCGGTGTGTCGCGCGCCGGTGCTCGCCCTCATCATCTCGGATGTCACCGGCGACGACCCGACGCACATCGCTTCGGGCCCTTGCGCGCCGGATCCGACCACCTTTGCCGACGCGCGCGAGATCCTCGCCCGCTACCGCGTCGAGCCGCCGGCCTCGGTGCGACGCCGGCTGGAGAAGGCGGCCGACGAAACGCCGAAGCCCGGCGACCCGGTGTTCGCTCGGGTCCGGAACAAGGTCATCGCCACGGCCCATGGTTCGCTCGAAGCCGCGGCCGCGGTGTTCGCCAAGGCCGGCGTGCAACCGGTGATCCTCGGCGACACCGTGACCGGCGAGGCGGCGGAAGTAGGGAAGGTGATGGCCGCACTCGTGCAGGAAGTGAGGCGATATGGAAGACCGTGGAAGCCGCCGGTGGCGCTCATCTCCGGTGGCGAGTGCACGGTCACCATCACGGGCAATGGTGGCCGCGGCGGGCGCTGCGCCGAATTCCTGCTGTCGCTCGGCATAGAGAGCGGCGGCGTATGGGCCATCGCCGCCGATACCGACGGCATCGACGGCTCGGAGGACAACGCGGGCGCCGTGTTTACGCCCGATTCGCTATCGCGCGCCGCGCAGAGGAATCTGAATCCGAGAGAGCATCTCGCGCGCCACGACAGCTATGGATTCTTCAGCACGCTCGGCGATCTGGTCGTTACCGGGCCGACCCGGACCAACGTCAACGACTATCGCGCGATCGTGATTGCGTAGGCATTGCGCAAATAAAAAGGGCCGGAGACCCGGCCCTGGCTTTCCTTCTTCTTCTGCCGGCTTTAGGCCGCCTTCTTCTCTTCGGCTTTCTTGGCCGGCTTCTTTTCTTCCGGCTTTTCGGTGTTCTCGGCGCCTTCGGGACGGTCGAGCAGCGTCACCAGGGCGAGGGGCGCGTTGTCTCCCTTGCGGAAGCCCATCTTCAGGATCCGCAGGTAGCCGCCGTTGCGCTTGGCGTAGCGCGGGCCGAGATCATCGAACAGCTTGGCGACGATGCCGCGGTCGCGCAGGCGGTCGAAGGCGAGGCGGCGATTGGCGAGCGACGGCTTCTTGCCGAGCGTGATCATCGGCTCGGCGACCCGGCGCAGCTCCTTCGCCTTGGGCAGCGTGGTACGGATTTCCTCGTGCCGCAGCAGCGACACCGTCATGTTGCGCAGCATCGCGAGCCGGTGGCTCGAGGTGCGGTTGAGCTTGCGCAGGCCGCTTCCGTGACGCATCGATCTAGGTCCTGTGCTCGAGACCGGCCGGCGGCCAGTTCTCCAGTTTCATTCCCAAGGTGAGGCCGCGCGAGGCGAGCACTTCCTTGATCTCGTTGAGCGACTTGCGGCCGAGGTTCGGCGTCTTGAGGAGCTCGGTCTCGGTGCGCTGGATCAGGTCGCCGATGTAGTAGATGTTCTCGGCCTTCAGGCAGTTGGCCGAGCGCACGGTGAGCTCGAGGTCGTCGACCGGGCGCAGCAGGATCGGATCGACCGCCGGCGACTTCGGCTGCTCGGTCGGCAGCGCCGTGCCTTCGAGCTGGGCGAAGACGGAGAGCTGGTCGACGAGCACGCGCGCCGCGTAGCGGATCGCTTCCTCGGGCTCGATGGCGCCGTTGGTCTCGATGTCCATGATCAGCTTGTCGAGGTCGGTGCGCTGCTCGACGCGCGCCGACTCGACGGCGTACGACACGCGCCGCACGGGGCTGAAGGAAGCATCGAGGATGATGCGGCCGATGCCTTTCGTCTCCTCGGGCAGGTAGCGCATGTTGCCGGGGACGTAGCCGCGGCCGGACTCGACCTTGATCTGCATCTCCAGCTTGCCGCCGGAGGCGAGATGCGCGACGACGTGGTCGGGATTGACGATCTCGACGTCGTGCGCCGGCTCGATGTCGGCGGCGGTCACCGGGCCATCGCCCTTCTTCTTCAGCGACAGGATGGCCTCGCCGCGGTTATGCAGGCGGAACACCACGCCCTTCAGGTTGAGGAGGATATCGACCACGTCCTCCCGCACGCCGTCGAGCGTGGAATACTCGTGCACCACGCCTGCGATCTGCACCTCGGTCGGCGCATGGCCGGGCATCGAGGAGAGCAGCACGCGGCGCAGCGCATTGCCGAGCGTATGGCCGTAGCCGCGCTCGAACGGCTCCATCGTCACTCGCGCATGGTTGGGCGAGAGATTCTGGACGTCGACGATACGCGGCTTCAGAAATCCGGATTGAGACATTTGTTGGGTCCTGTGTACTGACTGCGTTTACTTCGAGTACAGCTCGATCACCAGGTGCTCGTTGATGGTCTGTGAGAGATCCGCGCGCGCCGGCATCGTCTTGAACGTGCCCTTGAGCGCCTTCGAATCCACTTCCAGCCACTCCGGAAAACCGCGGGACTCCGCGGCCTCGGCGGCGGCCTTGATGCGCAGCTGCTCTTTCGCCTTCTGCGCCACCTCGATCACGTCACCCGGACGCAGCCGGTACGAGGGGATGTTGACGCGCTTGCCATTCACGAGGATGGCGTTGTGCCGCACGACCTGGCGCGCTTCGCTGCGCGAAGCGCCGAAGCCCATGCGGTAGGCAATGTTGTCGAGGCGCGACTCGAGAAGCTGCAGCAGGCGCTCGCCGGTGACGCCCTTGGCGCGCGCCGCGTCGGCGTAGGTATTGCGGAACTGCGCCTCCAGCACGCCGTAGGTACGGCGCATCTTCTGCTTTTCGCGCAGCTGCTTGCCGTAGTCCGAGAGGCGCGCGCCGCTCTTCTGCCCGTGCTGGCCGGGCGCGTACGCGCGGCGCTCCACGGGACACTTGTCGGTGAAGCACTTCTCGCCCTTGAGGTAGAGCTTCTCGCCCTCGCGGCGGCAATGCCTGCATTTGTCGAGGTTCTTCGCCATGGCTATACCCTGCGCCGCTTCGGAGGGCGGCAACCGTTGTGCGGAATCGGCGTCACGTCGGCGATGCTGCCGATCTTGAGGCCGATCGCGTTCAGCGCGCGCACCGCGGATTCGCGTCCCGGTCCCGGGCCCTTGATGCGCACTTCGATGTTCTTCACGCCGCATTCCTGCGCCGCGCGCCCGGCGCGCTCGGCCGCCACCTGAGCGGCGAACGGCGTCGACTTGCGCGAGCCTTTGAAGCCGGCGTTGCCCGAGGTCGCCCAGGCGAGCGCGTTGCCCTGGCGGTCGGTGATGGTGACGATGGTGTTGTTGAAGGAGGCGTGGATATGGGCGATGCCCTCGGCCACGTTCTTCTTCACCTTCTTGCGCGCGCGCGCGGCTGCGGTCTGCTGCAGCTCCTGGCGCGTCGGTGCGTTTCTGCTAGCCATAAGTTATGCGGCCTTCCCTGCTGGCACGTTCAGTTTGATGGCGGCCTTGCGCGGCCCCTTGCGCGTGCGCGCGTTGGTGCGCGTGCGCTGCCCGCGGACGGGCAATCCCTTGCGATGGCGCGAGCCGCGGTAGCAGCCGAGGTCCATCAGACGCTTGACCGACATCGACACTTCGCGCCTCAGGTCGCCCTCGACGGTGAACTTGGCGATGCTCTCGCGGATGCGGTCGAGTTCGCTGTCGTTCAGGTCCTTGATCTTGCGCGTGCCGGGCACGCCCGCCGCCGCGCAGATCGCCTGCGCGCGCGCGCGGCCGATGCCATAGATCGCGGTGAGCGCGATCTCGGCATGCTGGTGGTTCGGGATGTTGATCCCTGCAATACGAGCCATTCTTACGTCCCTCGGGCGGAACCCAAAATTATAGCTGGTTTAACAAGGCGTTATCAACCTTGGCGCTGTTTATGCCGTGGATCGGAGCAGATCACCCGCACCACGCCCTTGCGCCGCACGATCTTGCACTTGCGGCAGATCTTCTTCACGGAAGCCATGACTTTCATTCTGGTTCTCCTTACTTCGCTCTGAAGGTGATGCGACCCTTCGTCAGGTCGTACGGCGTCAGCTGCACGGTCACCTTGTCCCCGGGAAGGATGCGGATGTAGTTCATGCGCATCTTTCCGGAAATGAAGCAGTGGATGATGTGTCCGTTCTCCAGCTTCACGCGGAAGGTCGCGTTGGGCAGGTTCTCCACCACCTCGCCCTGCATTTCAATAACGTCTTCCTTGGCCATCAGCGCGCCTCAACGAACCCCGGGCAGCCCCCCCTTGAAGTTCGCCTTGCGCAGCAGGCTCTCGTACTGGTGCGTCATGATGTAGGCCTGCACCTGCGACATGAAATCCATCGTCACCACGACGATGATCAGGAGCGACGTGCCGCCGAAATAGAACGGCACGTTCCATTTCAGGATCAGGAATTCCGGGAGCAGGCAGACGAGCGTTACATACACCGCGCCGGCGAGCGTCAGCCGCGTCAGGATCTTCTCGAGGTAGCGCGCCGTCTGGTCACCCGGCCGGATGCCGGGCACGAAAGCGCCCGACTTCTTCAGGTTGTCCGCGGTTTCCTTCGGGTTGTACTGCAGCGCCGTGTAGAAGAAGCAGAAGAAGATGATCAGGCCGGCGTAGAGCACGACGTAGATCGGCTGCCCGGGCGTCAGCGTGCCGGCGATGTCGCGCAGCCAGAGCAGCCCTTCGTGGCTGCCGAACCAGCCGAGCACGGTCGCCGGGAACAGAATCAGCGAGGAGGCGAAAATCGGCGGGATCACGCCCGACATGTTGAGCTTGAACGGCAGGTGCGAGCTCTGGCCGCCGTAGACGCGATTGCCGACCTGCCGCTTGGCGTAATTGACGAGGATCTTGCGCTGCCCGCGCTCGACGAAGCAGACGACGCCCGTCACGACCAGCACGGCGACGGCGATGAGCAGCGCCGTCAGCGGATGCATCGCGCCCGTGCGCACCAGCTCGAGCGTGCCGGCGACGGCGTTCGGCAGCCCCGCCGCGATGCCGGCGAAGATGATGATCGAGATGCCGTTGCCGAGGCCGCGCTCGGTGATCTGCTCGCCCAGCCACATCAGGAACATGGTGCCCGTGACGAGCGTGGTGACGGTCGTGAGGCGGAACATGAGGCCGGGCTCGAGCACCAGGCCGGGCTGCGACTCGAGCATGATCGAGATGCCGGTCGACTGGAAGAGCGCGAGGAACACCGTGCCGTAGCGCGTGTACTGCGTGATCTTGCGCCGGCCCGACTCGCCTTCCTTCCTCAGCTGGTCGAGCTGCGGGCTCACCGCCGTCATCAGCTGCATGATGATCGACGCCGAGATGTACGGCATGATGCCGAGCGCGAAGATCGTGAAGCGTCGCAGCGCCCCGCCCGAGAACATGTTGAACATGCCGAGCATGCCGCCCTGGTTCTCGTTGAAGAAGCCGGCCAGCACGTTCGGGTCGATGCCCGGCACCGGGATGTGCGCCCCGATGCGGAACACGACCAGCGCGCCGAGCAGGAAAATCAGGCGCTTCTTGAGGTCGCCGTAGCGCGCGCCCTTGCCGACGTTGGGTAGTGCAGTGGCCATCAGCTCTTCGCCGCTTCTCCGCCCTGTTCGGGTTGCTTGGCTTTTTTCTCTTTCTTGGGCTTCGCTTCGGGCTTCGGCTTCTCGGTGAGCTGGATCGAGCCGCCGGCGCCTTCGATCATGGCGCGCGCGCCCTTGCTCACCTGGATTTCCTTCAGCGCGACCTTGCGCTCGAGCTTGCCCGAAAGGATCACTTTGGCGCCGAGCGCCTTGCGCGACACGATGCCCGCCTCTTGCAGCGCGGCGAGATCGATCTCGGTCGCCTGCATGGCCTGCAGCTCGCTGGTGCGCACTTCTGCCACGTCTTCGCGCGTGAGCGACTTGAAGCCGCGCTTGGGCAGGCGGCGATGCAGCGGCATCTGGCCGCCCTCGAAGCCGACTTTGTGGAAGCCGCCCGAGCGGGCCTTCTGCCCCTTGTGGCCGAGGCCGGCGGTCTTGCCCCAGCCCGAGCCGACGCCGCGGCCGACGCGATGGCGCGTCTTCTTCGAGCCCGGGGCGGGCTGCAGTGTGTTCAGTTTCATGCCTAGGCCTCGATGCGCACGAGATAGTTGACGCGATTGATCATGCCGCGCACTGCCGGCGTGTCGACGAGCTCCACGACCTGGTCGATGCGCTTCAGGCCGAGCCCGCGCACCGTGTCGCGATGGGTCTGCTTGCACCCGGCGAGCCCCTTCAGGAGCCGCACCCTGATCTTCTTCATTGCGTGATTTCCTCGACCGTCTTGCCGCGGCGCGCGGCGATCTCCGCCGGCGTGCTCATGTTCTTCAGGCCGTCCAGCGTGGCGCGCACCACGTTGTACGGGTTGGTGGAGCCGAAGCACTTGGCGAGCACGTTGGTCACGCCCATGACTTCGAACACGGCGCGCATCGGGCCGCCGGCGATGATGCCGGTGCCTTCCATCGCCGGCTGCATCAGCACCTTGGCGGCGCCGTGCCTGCCGATGACCGTGTGCTGCAGCGTGCCGCTCTTGAGCTTGACCTTGAACAGCTTGCGGCGGGCTTCTTCCATCGCCTTCTGCACGGCGACCGGAACTTCCCGCGCCTTGCCCTTGCCCATGCCGATGCCGCCGTCGCCGTCGCCGACCACGGTGAGCGCCGCAAAGCCGAGCACTCGCCCGCCCTTCACCACCTTGGTGACGCGGTTCACCGCGATCATCTTCTCGCGCAGGCCGTCGCTCGGACCGTCGGAACCCATCCTGCCTTTTTGGTCGTTTCTAGCCATGTCCTGTCCTTAGAACTTGAGGCCGCCTTCACGGGCAGCCTCCGCCAGCGCCTTGACGCGCCCGTGATAAGCGAACCCCGCCCGGTCGAACGCGACGTCGGTCACGCCGGCGGCCTTCGCCTTCTCGGCGATGCGCTTGCCCACTTCCGCCGCCGCTTCCTTCTTGGCGCCGTTGGGATGGCTGCCGCGCACGTCCTTCTCGAGGGTCGAGGCCGCGGCGAGAACCTTGCCGCCCGTGGCGTCGATCACCTGCGCATAGATGTGCTGGTTGGTCCGGTGCACCATGAGGCGCACCGCGCCCTGGCGGCCGATGCGCACGCGCGTCTTGGCGGCGCGGCGCTGTCTCGAAATCTTCTTGTCCATATCCTTAGCTCCAATGCCCGAGGATTTGAGCGGCGGCTCGCCGTCCGCTCGAACGATCGCCCCGAAGTCCCATGTGGGCCGCGTCCATCACTTTTTCTTGGTCTCTTTGATGACGACCTTCTCGTCGGCATAACGCACACCCTTGCCCTTGTAGGGCTCCGGCGGCTTGTATGCGCGCACCTCGGCGGCGACCTGTCCCACCCTCTGGCGGTCGACTCCCTTGATCAGGATCTCGGTCTGCGTCGGGGTCTCCGCCTTCACGCCCTCGGGCAGCGCATGCACGATGGGATGCGAGAAGCCGAGCGTGAGGTTCAGCTTGTTGCCCTGGGCCTGGGCGCGATAGCCCACGCCCACGAGGTTCAGCTTCTTCTGGAAGCCTTCCTTCACGCCCTGGACCATGTTGGCCACGTTGGCGCGCAGCGTCCCCGACAGCGCGTTGGCTTCCTTGGACTCGTTCGCCGCGACGAAGGTGACGTTGCTGCCGTCGACCTTGACGGTCACGTGCGGAGTCACGGCGTGCGTGAGCGTGCCCAGCGGGCCCTTCACGGTGACGGCGTGGCCGTCGACGGTGACCTGCACCTTGTC
>DATDCR010000043.1:0-1650 GCA_036524215.1 Burkholderiales bacterium | reverse complement strand
GCGCGAGCTCTCCCAGCTCCTCAATGTCGCCGACAAGGAAGCGCAGAAGCGCGGCGACCAGTACATCGCGTCCGAGCTGTTCCTCCTCGCTGCTGCCGGCGACAAGGGCGAGATCGGCCGCCTCCTCAAGCAGGCCGGTCTGTCCAAGAGCGGCCTGGAGAAGGCGATCGCCGAAGTGCGCGGCGGCGAGAACGTGTCGTCGCAGGAAGGCGAAAGCCAGCGCCAGGCACTCGCGAAATACACGCTCGACCTGACGGATCGGGCGCGGCAGGGCAAGCTCGACCCCGTCATCGGCCGCGACGACGAGATCCGGCGCTGCATCCAGATCCTGCAGCGGCGCACGAAGAACAACCCGGTGCTGATCGGCGAGCCGGGCGTCGGCAAGACCGCCATCGTGGAAGGCCTGGCCCAGCGCATCGTCAACGGCGAGGTGCCGGAGTCGCTGAAGAACAAGCGCCTGCTCAATCTCGACATGGCGGCGCTGCTCGCGGGCGCCAAGTACCGGGGGGAATTCGAAGAACGGCTCAAATCGGTCCTGAAGGAGCTCGCGCGCGACGAGGGCAACACCATCGTCTTCATCGACGAGTTGCACACCATGGTCGGCGCCGGCAAGGCCGAGGGCGCGATCGACGCCGGCAACATGCTCAAGCCCGCGCTGGCGCGCGGCGAGCTGCACTGCATCGGCGCCACCACGCTCGACGAATATCGCAAGTACATCGAGAAGGACGCCGCGCTCGAGCGCCGCTTCCAGAAGGTGCTGGTCGGCGAGCCGAGCGTGGAAGCGACCATCGCCATCCTGCGCGGCCTGCAGGAGCGCTACGAAGTGCACCATGGCGTCGAGATCACGGACCCGGCGATCGTCGCCGCGGCCGAGCTCTCTCAGCGCTACATCACCGACCGCTTCCTGCCCGACAAGGCGATCGACCTGATCGACGAGGCGGCGGCGCGCATCAAGATGGAGATCGACTCGAAGCCCGAGTCGATGGACCGCCTCGAGCGGCGCCTGATCCAGCTGCGCATCGAGCGCGAAGCGGTGAAGAAGGAGACCGACGAGGCTTCGCGCAAGCGGCTTTCCCTGATCGAAGCGGAGATCCAGCGGCTGGAGAAAGACTACGCCGATCTGGAGGAGCTCTGGAAGGCGGAGAAGGCGAGCGTCGCGGGCAGCCAGCACATCAAGGAAGAGATCGAGAAGCTGCGCCAGCAGATGGCCGAGCTGCAGCGCAAGGGCCAGTACGACAAGCTCGCCGAGCTGCAGTACGGCCGCCTGCCTGCACTGGAATCTCAATTGAAGAACGAGGAAAAGCCGCTCAAGGCGAGGCTGGTGCGCACGCAGGTCGGCGCCGAGGAAATCGCCGAGGTGGTGTCGCGCGCGACCGGCATCCCGGTGTCGAAGATGATGCAGGGCGAGCGCGAGAAGCTGATCCACATGGAAGAGAAGCTGCACGAGCGCGTCGTCGGGCAGGACGAGGCGGTGCGCGTCGTGTCGGATGCGATCCGGCGCTCGCGCTCGGGGCTGTCGGATCCGAACCGCCCCTACGGCTCATTCCTCTTCCTCGGACCGACCGGGGTCGGCAAGACCGAGCTCTGCAAGGCGCTCGCGGCGTTCCTCTTCGATTCCGAGGACCACCTCATCCGCATCGACATGTCCGA
>DATDCR010000042.1:0-9985 GCA_036524215.1 Burkholderiales bacterium | reverse complement strand
GGCGCCGCTCGAGATCGTCGCCTGCGTCGAAGCCGCGGTGACCAAGCCCTTCGACGAAGGCCGCAAGTTCGAGCGCGAGCGCTTCGCGCACCTTGTCGAGACCAACGAGTCGAGGGCGCTGCGGCACGCGTTCTTCGCCGAGCGGCAGACGAGCAAGATCCCGGACGTGCCCGAGGACACGCCGACGCGCGACATTCGCAAGGCCGCCATCATCGGCGCGGGCACCATGGGCGGCGGCATCGCCATGAGCTTCGCCAATGCGGGCATCCCGGTCACCCTCGTCGACATGACGCAGGAGGCGGTCGACAAGGGGGTAGCCCGAATAAAGGGGAACTACGCGGCCACCGTTTCCAAGGGCCGGCTCGCGCAGTCCGAGATGGACAAGCGCATGAAGCTCGTCCACGGCACGATCAACCTCGGCCAGATCGCCAACGCCGACATCGTCATCGAGGCCGTGTTCGAGCGCATGGACGTGAAGCAGGACATCTTCAAGAAGCTCGACGGCATCGTGCAGCAGGGCGCGATCCTGGCGACCAACACCTCCACCCTCGACGTGAACAAGATCGCCGAGGCGACCACGCGGCCGCAGGAAGTGATCGGCACGCATTTCTTCTCGCCGGCCAATGTGATGCGGCTGCTCGAGGTGGTGCGGGCGAAGAAGACGGCGAAGGACGTGCTCGCCACGACCATGAAGCTCGGCAAGACGCTGAAGAAGGTGCCGGTGGTGTCCGGCGTCTGCGACGGCTTCATCGGCAACCGCATGCTCGAGAAGTACGTGCAGCAGAGCCTCTTCCTCCTCGACGAAGGCGCCACCCCGCAGCAAATCGACGGCGCGCTGCAGAAGTTCGGCCTCGCCATGGGGCCGTTCACCATGTACGACATGGCCGGCAACGACATCGGCTGGGAAATCCGCAAGCGCCGCGCCAAGGAGCGCCCGGATTTCGTCTACGGCAAGTTCGCCGACCGCATCGCCGAGAAGGGCTGGTTCGGCCAGAAGACCGGCCGCGGCTGGTATCGCTACGAGCCGGGCAACAGGAAGCCGATCCCCGACCCGGAAGTGGAGCAATTGCTCATGGACTACCGCCGCGAGTTCAATCTCTCTACCAGAAAGATCTCGGACGACGAGATCGTGGAGCGCTGCATGTACGCGCTCGCCAACGAAGGCGCGCACATCCTCGAGGAAGGCGTCGCGCTGCGCGCTTCGGACATCGACATGGTCTACCTCACCGGCTACGGCTTCCCGCCCTACCGCGGCGGGCCGATGTTCTATGCCGACAGCGTCGGCCTGGACAAGGTGCTGGCCGCCATCGAGCGGTTCCAGAAGGGCTATCAGGGCGCGCAGTGGAAGCCTGCGCCGCTTCTCGTGCGGCTCGCAAAAGAACGAAAGCGCTTCAACGGCTAGAAAACAGGGACAGACCACGTTTTTCGAGCGAGGAAAAGATGACTGAAGCAGTGATCGTCTCCACCGCGCGCACGCCGCTCTGCAAGAGCTGGAAAGGCGCGCTCAACATGACGCACGGCGCGAAGATGGGCGGCCACGTGGTGCATGCGGCGCTCGAGCGCGCCCGCGTCGAGCCGCAGGAAGTGGAAGACGTGATGATGGGCTGCGCCCTTCCCGAAGGCGCGACCGGCCAGAACATCGCCCGCCAGATCGCCATCCGCGCCGGCCTGCCGGTCACCGTAGCTGGCGTGACGGTGAACCGCTTCTGCTCTTCAGGCCTGCAGACGATCGCCCTCGCAGCCCAGAGAGTCCTCGCCGGCGAAGGCAACATATTCGTCGCGGGCGGCCTCGAGTCGATCTCGCAGGTGCAGAACGAGCTCAACAAGCATCACCTGCAGGACGAGTGGCTGCACCGCCACAAGCCCGAGATCTACTGGCCGATGCTGCAGACCGCGGAATACGTCGCCCGCAAGTACGACATCCCGCGCGAGGCGCAGGACCGCTACGGCGTGCAGAGCCAGAACCGCGCGGCAAGCGCGCGCGCCGAGGGCAAGTTCAAGGACGAGATCGTGCCGATCACCACCAAGATGAAGCTGGTGGACAAGAACACCGGCCACGAGACGATGCGGGAAGTCACCGCGAGCGAGGACGAGGGCATCCGCCCGGATACGACCTACGAGGGCGTGTCGCAGATCAAGCCGGCCGTCGAAGGCGGCGTCATCGCGGCGGGGAACGCGAGCCAGTTCTCGGACGGCGCCTCGGCGTGCGTAGTGATGAGCGACAAGGAAGCCGCGCGCCGCGGCCTCAAGCCCATGGGTATCTTCCGCGGCTTCGCCGTCGCCGGCTGCGAGCCGAACGAGATGGGCATCGGGCCGGTCTTCGCCGTGCCGAAGCTCCTGCAGCGCGCAGGCAAGAAAGTCTCCGACATCGACCTCTGGGAGCTGAACGAGGCGTTCGCCGTGCAGGTGATCTACTGCCGCGACCGCCTCGGCATCCCGAACGAGAAGCTGAACGTCAACGGCGGCGCCATCGCGGTGGGCCATCCGTTCGGCATGTCGGGCTCGCGCCTTACCGGCCACGCGCTCATCGAGGGGCGCCGGCGCGGCGCGAAGCACGTCGTCGTGACGATGTGCATCGGCGGCGGCATGGGCGCCGCGGGCCTGTTCGAAGTCGTCCATTAATTCGGGGTCAGGGCACTAATTCATGCTCGTCCTGAGCAACGACGAGGTCGCGCGCCTCCTCAGCATCGAGGAATGCATGTCGGCGCTCGAGGGCATGTACCGCGACCTCGCCGACGAGCGCGCGCTGATGTCCCCGCGCGTGGACAACATGGCGCCGAACTCCCACCCCGGCGCCTATTACGCGTTCAAGCACATGGGTGGCACGCTGCCGTCGCAGCGCGTGCAGGCGCTGCGCATCAATTCCGACGTCATCACGCATCCGCTGGTCGCGGGCAAGCCGCGGCGCGTGAAGCAGCCGCTGGCGAACGGACGCTGGGTCGGCCTGGTGCTTCTCTTCAGCACCGAGACGGGTGCGCTCCTCGCCATGTTTCCCGACGGCGTGATGCAGCGCATGCGCGTCGGCGCCGCCAACGGCCTCGCCCTCAAGGCGCTGGGCCGCGAGGACGTCAGGACGCTCGCGCTGATCGGCAGCGGCTGGCAGGCAGGGGCGCAGCTCGCGGCCGCCCTCGCCGCGCGGCCGTTCCGCGAGGTGCGCGTCTACAGCCCGCGCCGCGAAACCCGCGAGGCGTTCGTCGCCGAGTCGCGCAAACGCTACAAGGCGGACATCATCGCCGTCGATTCCGCCGATGCGTGCGTCGACGGTGCCGATGTCATCGCCGCGGCGACCTCCTCGATGGTGCGCGTCATCGAGCCGCGCTGGATCAAGCCCGGCATGCACGTGAGCTGCATCAAGACCCAGGAAATCGACGCCGAGGTGCTCGCGCGCTGCGAGCGCATCGTGCTGCACAACCGGCGCCAGGCGAAGCAGATCAACAACGCGATGAAGGAAATCGGGCAGGCCGCCGAGGAAGCGAGCGAGGGCTGGCGGAAGGGCGCCACCAGCCGCTATCCCGATCTCAGCGACCTGCTCACCGGCCGCGCCCAGGGCCGCCAGAGCGCGAAGGAAGTGACCTGCTTCGCGAACAACGTCGGCACCGGCCTGCAGTTCGCGGCCGCCGGCGCGATGGTGCTGCGCAAGGCGCGCGAGCAAAGCATCGGCACCGAGCTGCCGGACGACTGGTTCTCGGAGGACGTGCACCCGTAGAGGTAGTCACAGCGGACCGGCCTGCCCGCGCCCCTCGCGTAATACTCCCGTTAGCAAAATGTCTGCGTCACTTACCCATATCACCAACCCCAGGGGAGGAGACGTATGGACGAAGAACTGCTGGACAGCGAGCTCGATTTCGAGGACGACGTGGATTTCGAGGCCGAAGACTGGGACGAGGAAGCCCTCGGACTGGACGGCGCGGACCTCGACGCCGACTCGATCGCCCGCGAGATTGGCGTCAGGCCCTAACGCAGCGGCAGCGAGAACGCGAAGGTCGAGCCCTTGCCGGGCTCGCTTTCGACGCGGATTGCGCCGCCGTGGAGCTCCACGAAGCGCTTGGTGAGCGCAAGGCCGAGGCCCGTGCCTTCCGCCTTGCGCCTGCTGTCGCTTCCCACCTGCTTGAATTCCTCGAATAGCGAAGACTGATCTGCCGGCGCGATGCCGATACCGGTATCGCGCACGGCGATCTCGACATTGGAGCCCGCGAGCTTCGCAACTACGTCGACGCGCCCGCCGTCGGGCGTGAACTTCACCGCGTTGGATAGCAGGTTCAGCAGGATCTGCTTCACCTTGCGCTCGTCGGCCTGGAACTCACCCAGCCTCCCATCGAGGTTCACGCCAAGCTGAATGCCGTGTCGCTGCGCGCGCTCGCGCACGAGCGTCATGGCGTTGGAGATCGCCGTCGGCAGATGGAACGAGGATAGCTCGAGCTCCATGCGCCCGGCCTCGATCTTCGAAAGGTCGAGGATGTCGTTGATGAGCGCGAGAAGGTGCCGGCCCGACTCGTGGATGTCCTTCAGGTAGTCGGCCTGCTTCTCGTTCAGCTCGCCGAACATCTTGTCGATCAGGACTTCCGAGAACCCGATGATGGCGTTGAGCGGCGTCCTCAGCTCGTGCGACATGTTGGCGAGGAACTCGGACTTGTGCTGGTTCGCTACCTCGAGCTGCGCGCTCTTCTCCTGGATCTCCTGGAACAGGCGCACGTTTTCGATCGCGATGGCGGCTTGGTCCGCAAACGTGGAGACAAGCTGGATTTCCTTGTCGGTGAACGGCCGGACCTCCGATCGCGTCAGGGCGAGGACACCGATCGCGGCACCTTCGCGCATCATCGGCACGCCAAGAATGGTCCGAAAACCGCCCAGTCGCTGCGCCTCGACGAAGTGGTATTCCGGGTCGGCCTGCACATCGGCGATATGGACCACCTTGCCTTCAAGCAGAGCGCGTCCGGTGGCGGAGCCGCGCTCCGGGTGGACCGGAATGCCTTTGACATAGTCCATGAATTCGCTGGAGAAGCCGTACGTTTCCGTGCGGTAGAAGACGCCGCCCACCTGCCGGGTGATCGTCGCCTTTTCCGCGTCGCACAGGCGCGCGGCGGATTCGACCAGCGTCTGAAGCACGGTTTGCAGATCGAAGGTCGTGCGGCTGATGACCTTGAGCACCTCGGCGGTCGCGGTCTGCTGTTCGAGCGACTCTCTCGTTTCGTTGAACAGGCGCACGTTCTCGATCGCGATCGCCGCCTGGTCGGCGAAGGTCTTGAGAAGCGCGACCTGCTTGTCGCTGAACGGTCGCACCTCCTGCCGGCGCAGCAGGATGGCACCGAGCCCCCTGCTCTCGCGCACCAGCGGAACGGCGAGCGCCGTGCGCCAGCCGCTCTTGAACGAGATTGCCCGCGAGACGGGAAAGGCATCCTCCGGCTCGAGGTGGATATCCTGGATGTGAACCGGGACGCGATCGATGATGGCTCGCCCGCTCGTAGAGCGGCGATCCAGTGCAAAGGTCTCGGAGGTGATGGGCACATCTCCAAAGCCTGCGGCATGCCGGACTTCATTGCCTGCGACCAGGAAGATGCGCGCATCCTTCGCGTCGCAGATTCGCGCCGCGCGCACCGCCACCGCCTCGAGCACCGGCCGGACGTCCGCCGGGGAGCTCGAGATCACGCGCAGCACCTCGCTGATCGCGGTCTGCTGCTCGAGCGCCTCTTTCGTCTCGTTGAAGAGCCGCACGTTCTCGACCGCGATTACCGCCTGGTCGGCGAAGGTGCGTAGCAGGGAGCGCTGTTTCTCGGTCAAGGGGCCGGGCGCGACGCGCACCACGCTGATGGTGCCGATGGCCTCGCCGTCCTTCATCATCGGTACGACCGTCATCGCGCGGTAGCCCGTAGCGGCGAAGTTGCGCCGGCCTTCGATGAACCGGTCATCGTCGCGCAGCGCATCGTCCACCTCGACCATGCTGCGGTCGAGGACCGCGGCGCCATGCATGAACCTGCGGTCAACCGGAAAGGGAAACGCCGCCTTCCAGCGGGCCGCAAGCGCCGGGTCATGCTCCGCGATCGCCATCAGCCGGAAGAGGTCACCGTCGGGCCGCGCCACGGCCACCGCCGCGTTCTCGAACAAGCGCACGCCGCTCTTCACGATGGCATCCAACACCGGTTGCACATCGGACGGCGAGCTGGCGATCACCTTCAGGATCTGCGCGGTCGCCGTCTGCTGTTCGAGCGCCTCCTTCGTCTCGTTGAACAGCCGCACGTTCTCAATCGCGATCACCGCCTGGTCGGCAAAGGTCTGCAGGAGCTCGACCTCGTACGCCGCGAATCCGCCGGGCTCTTTACGGCTGAGCGTGATTACGCCGACAGGCTTGTCGCCGAGCACCATCGGTACGGCGACATTCGAGCGCCAGCCGCGGATTTTGGCGGTCTCCCGCAGCACGGGATGAACGCTCTCGGCTTCGGCATCCAAGAGCTGCTTCGGCTTGCGTTCGCGAAGCGCCTCGGACACGAACGTGCCGTCGACCACAGGTTGTGAGCGGCCCAGCAAGTCGCGTACGGCCACGTCGGAGCCAGGCAGCCCGCCGCTTACGGCTCGGACGCGGAGATGCTCACCGTCGAAGAGCCAGATGATGGCACTCCATCCGCGCAGCAGCCGCTGTGAGCTCGCCGCGATGACGTCGAACACAGGCTGAACGTCCATCGTAGACTGGCTGATGACACGCAGGACTTCGGCGCTCGCCGTCTGGCGGTTGAGCGCTTCCTTCGTCTCGTTGAACAGCCGCACGTTCTCGATCGCGATCACTGCCTGGTCCGCGAAGGTTTGGAGAAGGCCGACCTGCCTTTCCGTGAACGGCTTAACCTCGAGGCGCCGGATGGTGATCGCGCCCAGCACGGCGTCCTCGCGCATGAGCGGCGCGACGAGCACGGTGCGCATCCCGACGGCTTCGTACAGCGGCCGCGCTTCGAGATAATCGCCGCGCGCGAATTCTTCGACGATGTCTTCGACGTGAATGGTCTGCCGCTCGAGGATCGCCCGGCCGGTCGGCGTCCCGCGCGTGACGGGACGCGCCATGCTCGCGGACGTGATGGGCCCGAAGTGCGCCACGCGCCGTATCACGTCTGCGTCCACCCGCGTAATCAGCGCGTCCGTGGCGCCGCATACCCGCGCCGCCCTCTCGGCAACGGCGTCGAGCACGGGCTGCACGTCGGTCGGCGAGCCGCTGATGACCTGGAGGATTTCCGCCGTGGCAGTTTGCTGCTCCAGAGATTCGCCGAGATCCTTGTTGCGCGACTCCAGCTCGTTGAACAGGCGCACGTTCTCGATCGCGATCACCGCCTGGTCGGCGAACGTCTGCAGCAAGTCGATCTGCCGCTGCGGCGTATCTCCGGGCTCGCGCCAGGAAACCACCAGGGCGCCCAGTGCGGTGCCTTCGCGCAGCATGGGCACGCTGAGCATGCGCCGCCAGGGGCCGCTCGCGGCCGATGCCGGGTCGTAGTGCTCGTCGGCCGTCGCATCGCGCATCGTGACCACCGACTTCGACAGGATCGCGCGCCCGCTCATCAACGCGGGATCGGGCGGCGACGGGTAGACCCTGGAGAAATACTCGAGGGCCTCGCGCGGCCAGTTGTGGGTCGCCGCCAGGTGCACGAGCCTGCCGTCGAAGCGGAACACTGCCGCGAGATCGGCCGCGAACAGGCGCACCGCGCTCTTGAGGATGGCCTCGAACACGGGCGTAACGTCGGTCGGCGAACCGGAGATGACGCGCAGGATTTCGGCCGTGGCTGTCTGGCGTTCGAGCGCCGCCTTCGTCTCGTTGAAGAGGCGCGCGTTCTCGATCGCGATGGCCGCCTGGTCGGCGAATGTCCTGAGCAGCGCCACCTGCGTGTCCGTGAACGGCCGCACTTCGAGCCGGCGCAGCATGATGGCGCCGAGCGCGCGGTCCTCGCGCATGAGCGGCACGGCGAGGATCGTGCGGAAGCCGCTGCGCTTCTGCAGCGCGCGCGCGCCTGGGTACTCGTCGGCAGCCGCCGCCATGTCTTCGACGTGCACCGGCGCACGATCGACGATCGCCCGCCCGGTCGCCGTGCCGCGGTCGAGCGGCAGCACGCCGCCGACGTCGACCGGCATCGGCACATCGCCGAATCCGGCGACATGGCGTGCGCCGCCGCCGTCGACGAGCCAGATGCGCGCATCGGAGGCCTGGCAGATCGTCGCCGCGCGCATGGCGACGGCGTCGAGCACCGGCTTGACGTCGCTTGGCGAGTCTGAAATCACGCGCAGCACCTCGCTGATCGCGGTTTGCTGCTCGAGCGATCGGGCGAGATCGCTGTTGCGCGCCGCGAGCTCCCGGAAGAGCCGCGCGTTCTCGAGGGCGATCACCGCCTGGTCAGCGAAGGTCTGCAGCAGGCGGATCTGCTGCTCGGAAAACGGGCGCGCTTCCTCGCGGCGGATGACGATCACGCCCAGAGCCTTGCCTTCGCGCATCATCGGCACGTCGAGCACGGTGCGGTAAAGCCCGGCTGGCTGCGAAAGGAACACGGCGTCCGGATATTCCTCGCGAACGGCGGGATCCGTGACGTCGTGGACGTGGACCGTGCGGCCCTCGAGGATCGCCCTGCCGCCGAGCGAGCCGCGCGTGATCGGAGGCGCGATCAGATTCTCGGGCAGCGGGATCGGCCCGATATGCTCGACCGCGCGCATGGTCCCCTGCTCGACCAGCCGTATGAGCACATCCTTCGCCTGGCACAGGCGGGCGGCACTCTCCGCCACGCCGCGCAGCACCGGTTTGATATCGCCCGGCGCCGCCGCGATGAGCCTCAGGGTCTCGGCCGTCGCCGTCTGGCGTTCGAGCGCCTCCTTCGTCTCGTTGAAGAGGCGGGCATTCTCGATGGCGATCACGGCCTGGTCGGCGAACATCTGCAGCAAGCGCACCTGGCTCGGCGGCGTTTCGCCTGCGTCTTTCCATCCGAGGGCGATAACGCCCAGCAACGCCTTGCCTCGCACCATGGGCACGCCCAGCAGGCGTCGCCATCCGCCTGCCTTGGCTGCCGGCTGATCATATTGCCGGTCCGCAAGCGCGTCGCGAATGCGCACCACCGCCTTCCGCTCCACGACCCGGCCAGCAACCTGCTTCGGGCCGGCCGGCATGGGATAGAGCTCGCTCATCCTCTTGAGCACCGCAGCGTTGAAACCGTGGTGCGCGGCCATATGAAGCAGTCGCCCGTCGTAGCGCAACACATTGCAGAAGACTGCCCCGCAGAGCCGCACCGCGGCGCGCGCGATAGCCG
Source organism: Burkholderiales bacterium (assembly GCA_036524215.1). GTDB lineage: Bacteria > Pseudomonadota > Gammaproteobacteria > Burkholderiales > SG8-39 > SCGC-AG-212-J23. The sequence continues at coordinate 722 of DATDCR010000042.1, read as the reverse complement.
TGAAAACGGCGTCGGGCTGCGCGTGGGATCGCGCGATTGCGCGCAAGATCTCCGCGGTCGCCGCCTGTGCCGCCTGCGTGACGACGGCCTCTTTATGGGCCGGGGCCGGCTTAATCGAGGCCGGCGCCTTGCGGTGCGGTTTGCGGACCGCCTTCTTCACGGAGGAATTGCGCTTCGAACCACCTTGTGATCTGCGGGCCGAGTTGGCCATGCCGGAGTTAGTGCCCTGACCCCGAATTCTTCAGGACGAAGCCGGCGACGGGGTGGGAGAAGCCCTTGAGGGTGAGGTCGCCGATCGGCTCGAACTCGAAGACGCCGTCGAGGATGGCCATGGTCTTGCGGTCGGCGAGGATCTGGCCGGCCTTCGCTTCGGCGCAAAGGCGCGCGGCGAGGTTGGTGACGTTGCCGATGGCGGCGTAGTCCCAGCGTCCTTCGAAGCCGATCGCGCCGAGCGTGGCGTAGCCCTGCGCGATGCCGCAGCCCAGGCCGAGCTCGAAGCCGCTGCGCTTTTTCCAGTGCGCGCCGATCGGCAGGAAGGCTTCCTGTACCGCGAGCGCGGTGCGCACCGCGTGCTCGGCCGGTTTCTCGATCGGCAGCGGGTCGTTGAAGAACACCATCACCGCGTCGCCGGCGAAGCGCTCGATCGTTCCCTCGTGCTCGAGCACGATCTTGCCGAGCGCGCCATGGAACGCGCGCAAGAGCTCCATGACTTCCTCGGGCTC
>DATDCR010000041.1:0-1597 GCA_036524215.1 Burkholderiales bacterium | reverse complement strand
AGCGTCGCCACCAGCAGCGCGGCGATGACGCCCGTGTACCAGGGGCCGCGCACCTGCAGGCCGAAGATCGGCGGGATGCGGTAATTCGCGATGCCGCCGGTGCCGCCGGTCACCGCGCCGCCTTCGTTCAGCACCACGATGAAAAGCTGGCCGAGCGCAAGCGTCGCCAGCGCCAGGTAAAAGCCTTCGAGGCGGGTGGCCGGGATCGCGACCACCAGCGAGAAGACGATGCACAGCGCGATGCCGCACGCTGCCGCCAGCGCAAATGGCATGTGCAGCTGGAAGAGGAAGATGACGATCGAATAGGCACCGATGCCGTAGAAGGCGAAGTGCGAGAAGGCGACCTGCCCGCAGATCCCGAAGAGAAAGTTGTAGCCGAGCGCGAGCGTCACCCACAGCATCAGCTTGCGGTACACGTCGTTGTGGTAGTCCGACATGAAGAACGCCGCCGCCGAGAGAACGACGATGGCGCCGACCCAGCGCGAGATGGCGATCATGCGCGGGCCTTCAGCAGCCCGGTGGGCCGGAAAGCGAGAAACACGATCAGGAGCAGCAAAGGCACGCCCTGTCCGAACCCCGCTGGAATCGGCGCATAGCGCACGGTGAGCTGCTCCGCGAACGCGAGCAGCAGGCCGCCGAGAAGCGCGCCTTCGACCCGCCCGACGCCGCCCACCACGAGCGCGGTGAAGCCCTGGATGGCGAGCGGAATGCCCATCAGGTAGTGCGCGGAAATGTTGGGCGAGACGAGCAGCCCGGCGAGGCCCGCGACCGCCGCGCTCCCCGCGAACGAGAGCGTGGCGACGCGCGAAAGATTGATTCCCATCAGCGCCGCGGCCTTGCGGTTCAGGGACACGGCCTCGAAGCTCTTTCCCCAGAGCGTCTTCTCGAAGAAGAACCAGGCCGCGACGAACACGAGGATCGTAGTGCCGATGATGAAGAAGCTCTGGTAGGAGCCGCCGAGGGGCCCGAGCTCCAGCCGGCCGAGGCCGAACGGAAACGGCACCGGATGCGGATCGGGCGGGAAGCTGACGGAGATGGATTCGCGGAACACCACCAGCATGCCGAGGAGCGCGAGGATCGGCGCGAGCACCGGGGCGCCCTTCTCGACCAGCGGCCGCACGGCGATGCGCTCGGTCGCCCAGCCGAGCACCAGCATGAAGCCAAGGATCGCCGCCATGCCGAGCGGGTACGGCCACTCGTACTTCGACAGCAGGAGGAAGCCGCCGAACGAGGCGATCATCGCCCATTCGCCGACCGCGAAATTGATGATGCCGGTCGGGCGGATGATGAGCAGGTACGACAGCGCGAGCAGGCCGTAGACGCAGCCGGACGCGGCCGCGCTTACGGCGAGCTCGAGGAAGTCCTGCAATTACCTACTTCTGGCCCGTATAGACGACGCGTCCCTGCTTGTCGCCCTCGTAGACGCGCACCACCATGCCGTTCGGGTCGAAGCCGGTGCGCTTGCCTTCGGGGAAGTGGTATTTCATGCCCTTCGCGCCCATCACGCCGGAATACTCGAGGTGCTGCATGGCCTCGCGGATCTTCTCCTTGTCGGTCGAGCCGGCCTTCTTGATCGCCTCGGCCACCATCATGATGC
>DATDCR010000040.1:0-2020 GCA_036524215.1 Burkholderiales bacterium | reverse complement strand
CAGGCCACCGCGCCGGACTCGATGGCGGTGAATGCGCCCGAAAGGATGCCGCCGAGGATGATGACGATCGTGATGAGCCCCCACACCGCATCGAGCGCGATCTTCAGCGCCTGGCGCAGCGGAATCGCCTCGCTCGCGGGGAAGCCGCGGCGGCGGGCGGTGATGAGCACCAGCGCCACGATGCACGCGCCGAAGAGCAGGCCCGGGAACACGCCCGCCATGAAGAGCGCGGCGATCGACACCGTGCCGCCGGTGGCGATCGAGTAGATGATCGAATTGTGCGAAGGCGGCACGAGGATGGCCTGCACCGAGCCGCAGATGGTCACGTTGGTGGCGAAGACTTTGTCGTAGCCGTTCTTCACCATCTGCGGAATCATCACCGAGCCGATCGACGCGGTATCGGCCACCGACGAGCCGGAAAGGCAGCCGAAGAGCGTCGAGGCGAGCACGTTGACGAGCGCGAGGCCGCCGCGGATGAAGCCGACGAAGACTTTCGCGAGATCGACGAGCCGCCGCGCCACACCACCCTCGGACATGATCGCGCCCGCGAGGACGAAGAACGGGATGGTGAGCAGCGCGAAATCGTCCATGCCGTCGGAGATCTTCAGCATCACCGCCTCGAGCGGGATGTCGATCCACAGCGCGGTGACGAGCGTGGCGAGCCCCATCGCGTAGGCGACCGGGATGCCGATGAACATGAACACCAGGAATGCCGCGAGCAGGATCAGCGCATCCACGGCTACTCCGCCTGCGGCTGGTCGCGAAACGTGAATGAAGTCGCCGGCGGCTCGCCAAGCCAAAGCCGCTCGACCACGAAAAGCAGCGTGATCACGCCGGCCGCCGGAATCGGCAGGTAGGTGACGCCGACCGAGAGCTCGGGAAACTCGGCGATGGTGTTCTGCCACGTCGCCTGCACCAGCAGCACGCCCCAGCGGAGCATGAAGAGGCCGATGATTCCCATGCCGGCGTCGGCGACGCGCTCCATCTGGCCGCGGTTCGAGGCGCTCAGCATGTTGAGCAGCGTGGAGACGGCGATGTGCGCCTTGGCTCGGTAGGCGGCCGCGCCGCCGACGAAGCTGAAGAGGACCATCAGCAGGATGCCGGCGGGCTCCGGCCAGCTCGCCGGCGAGTTCACCACGTAGCGCATGAACACGCCGTACGGGATGATGATCGTCATCACCAGCATCGCCATCCCGGCCACGCCGATGCAGGCGATGTACAGCCCTTCCATCGCCTGCCGGTAAAGTCTCTTCAAGCTACTTCGTGTCGAGGATGCGCTTCATCAGCGGCGCGTACTTGGCGCCGTACTTGTCGCGCACGGGCTGCGTGGCCTTGAAGAACGCCGCCTTGTCGGCGGGGACGAACTGCACCCCCTTTGCCTTCAGCTCGTCGGTCGCCTTGGCCGTCTTCTCGTCCCAGAGCTTGCGCTGCTCGAACTGCGCTTCGCGCGAGTACTTGCGGATCAGGTCCTGGTCGGCCTTGGCGAGCTTGTCCCAGCTCACCTTCGAGAACACGAACATCTCGGGGATGATCAGGTGCCCGGTGAGGCTGTACACCTTCGCCACCTGGTAGTGGTTCTGCGCGAGCACGGTGGGCTCGTTGTTCTCGGCGCCGTCCACCACGCCGGTCTGCATCGCGGAGTAGAGCTCGTTGAAGCCCATCGCCACGCCGTTGCCGCCCATCGCATTCATCGTCTCGACGAAGATCGGGTTGCCCATCATGCGGACCTTCATGCCCTTCAGGTCGGCGGGCTTGGTGACCGGCTTGTTCGAGTAGACGTTGCGCGTGCCGGCGTCCATCCAGCCGAGCGCGATCAGGCGGATCTGCGGGTTCGCGCTGATCTTGGCGAGCAGCTCCTCGCCGATCGGGCCGTCGATCACCTTCCGCATGTGCGCCTCGTCGCGGAAGATGAACGGCATGTTGAAGACGTTCAGCTCGTCGATCACCGGGCCGAGCGCGCCGACCGAGATGCGCGCGATCTGCAGCGCGCCGACCTGCGCCTGCTCGATCATCTCCTTCT
>DATDCR010000039.1:0-8734 GCA_036524215.1 Burkholderiales bacterium | reverse complement strand
TTTTTGCGTCTTTTTAGGCATAGTCGAAGAGAGTATTCTTGTTCTTCGGAGGAGGTCCACCATGCAAGTCAAAGAGATCCTGCGGGTGAAGGGCAAGCGCCTTCTCAGCATCGAGCCCTCGGGACGCGCCGCCGATGCGGTGGCGACGATGGCGAAGGAGAATCTCGGCTCGCTCGTCGTGATGGACCAGGGCCGCATGGTGGGCATGCTCACCTTCCACGAGCTGCTGCGCGCGATCGCGCAGCGCTCCGGGTCGCTCGGCGAGGTGCGCGTCGCCGACATCATGGTCAAGGATCCGGTGACCGCCGGCCCCGAGATGGAAGTGAACGACCTGCGCCGCACGATGCTCGAAAGCAGCGCGCGCTATCTGCCGGTGATGCAGGACGGCAAGCTGATCGGCGTCATCTCCTTCCGCGACGTGGCGAAGGCGGTGCTCGAGGAGCAGGACTTCGAGAACAAGATGCTGAAGGGCTATATCAAAAATTGGCCCGCGTAGAAGGTTCCTTCTCGCAAGCCTAGGCATCGGCGCGGCCGCCGCCGGTGCGGCCGCATGGCGTTACTGGCCCGAGCAGGGCTTCTGGAATCCCTGTCGCGCGGCATTGCCGCGCCGCCTCGCCGAGCACGAGCTGGTCACCGCGGCCTGGGAGGGCATCGAGCCCTCGCAGGTCTGGGACAGCCACGTGCACCTCGTCGGCGACGGCGATTCGGGCGGCGGCATCTACCTCAATCCACGCATGCACAGCGTGCTCGAGCCGGGCCTGTATGCGCGCCGGCTCTTCTTCCTCAACGCGGGCTGCGTGCACGAGGCGCCGGGCAGCGTCGATCGCTCGTACGTCGAGCGCATGCACAACCTAGTCGACGGAATGCGCGCCGGCGTGAAGCTGCTCCTCTTCGCCTTCGATCGCGTGCACGACGAGCACGGTCGCCCGGATCTCGAGCAGACGGCGTTCCACGTCCCGGATGCGTATGCGCGCGACGTGGTGCGAGCGCACTCATCGTATTTCGAATGGGCCGCCTCCATCCATCCGTACCGCGCCGATGCCGTCGATGCGCTGAACAAGGCCAAGGCCGAAGGGGCGCGCGCCGTGAAGTGGCTGCCCCCGGCGATGGCCATCGATCCCGCTTCGCCGCTGTGCGACCGCTTCTACCGCGCGCTTCAGGAGGGCAACCTGCCCCTCATCAGCCACGGCGGGCTCGAGCGCGCGGTGCTGGGCGGCGATTGGGCGCAATACGGCAGGCCGTCGCGGCTGCGGCGCGCGCTCGACGCCGGCGTGCGGGTGGTGGTCGCGCACTGCGCTTCGATCGGCGACGAGGACTTCGCCGAATTCGCCTCGCTCATGGCCGAGAAGCGCTACGAGAAGAATCTCTTCGCCGATCTCTCGGCGATCACGCAGCTCAACCGCGCCGGCCCGGCGCTCGCGCGGGTGCTGGAAGAAGAGGCCTGGCATGCGCGGCTCCTCAACGGCTCGGACTATCCGCTGCCTGGCGTGATGCCGATCTACTCGCTCGACTATCTCGTTTCCCTCGGCATGGTCGCGCCGCGCGCCGCCCCGGTGCTGCGCGAGATTCGCCTGCACAATCCGCTGCTTTTCGATTTCGTGCTGAAGCGCCACCTGCGCTCGCACGGCAAGAGCCTGCCGCGCGCGGTGTTCCACACGAGGCGCTTCTTCGAGAGCGGCATGTAGAATCTGCGCGCATGTCGGGCAACAGCTTCGGCCTCCTTTATTGCGTCACCTCGTTCGGCGAGTCGCATGGCCCGGCGCTCGGCGGCGTGGTCGACGGCTGTCCGCCGGGGTTGGAATTGTCGGCGGCCGACCTGCAGAAGGAGCTCGACCGGCGCAAGCCCGGCACCTCGCGCCATGTCACGCAGCGGCGCGAATCGGACGCGGTCGAGATCCTTTCGGGCGTCTACCAGGGTCGCACCACCGGAACCGCGATCGGATTTCTCATCCGCAACGAAGACCAGCGTTCGAAGGACTACTCGGTGATCGCCGACCGGTTTCGTCCCGGCCATGCCGATTACACGTACCTGCAGAAATACGGCGTGCGCGATCCGCGCGGCGGCGGCCGCGCTTCCGCGCGCGAAACCGTGGTGCGTGTCGCGGCCGGCGCGATCGCCAAGAAGTGGCTGCGCGAGCGCTACGGCGTGGTGGTGCGCGGCTACCTGGCGCAGCTCGGCGCTGCCGCCGTGGAATTCAAATCCTGGAACGATGTGGACGGCAACGCCTTCTTCGCGCCCGACGCGAGCATCGTGCCGCAGCTCGAAAAGCAGATGGATGCGCTGCGCGAGAGCGGCGACTCCTGCGGCGCGCGGGTGAACGTGGTCGCGCAAGGCGTGCCGGTCGGCTGGGGAGAGCCGGTCTACGGGCGCCTGGATGCCGACATCGCCGCCGCGATGATGTCGATCAATGCGGTGAAGGGGGTCGAGATCGGCGCGGGGTTTCGCTCGATCCTGCAAAAAGGAAGCGAGCACGGCGACGAGATGACGCCGCAGGGCTTCGTCACGAACAACAACGGCGGCGTGCTCGGCGGCATTTCGACCGGGCAGGACGTCACGGTGTCGATCGCGCTCAAGCCGACCTCCAGCATCCGCCTGCCGCGGCGCACGATTGATGTAAAAGGAAATCCGGTAAAAATCGAGACCACGGGGCGCCACGACCCTTGCGTCGGCATCCGTGCCACGCCGATCGCCGAGGCCATGCTCGCCTGCGTGCTCATGGATCACGCGCTGCGTCACCGCGCGCAGTGCGGCGACGTTTCGCCGCCGCTCGATCTCGGGTAGAAAACCCTAGGAAAATCAATTACAGTATGGCCACAAAACTCCCAAGAGAGAAGAACATGAGCAACAAGGGCCAGTTGCTACAAGACCCGTTTTTGAACACGCTGCGTAAGGAGCACGTCCCGGTCTCGATCTACCTCGTGAACGGCATCAAGCTGCAGGGCCAGATCGAGTCGTTCGACCAATACGTGGTGCTGCTGCGCAACTCCGTCACCCAGATGGTCTACAAGCACGCGATCTCCACCGTCGTGCCTTCGCGCCCGATCAACCTGGGCACGGAGAAAGACGCCGAGTAGGTTTGCCGGACACGAAAGGCGCCGCAGCCCCGCGCAAGCAAAAGAGCGTCTCTGCCGCCGACCCGCAGGCGGCGATCATCGTTTGCCTGGACTTTGGCGACGACGAATACGAGGAGAGCGTCGCAGAGGTCGTGCGCCTGGTGCAGAGCGCCGGCGTAAGGCGCCACCGCGTGCTGCGCGGCCGCCGCAGCCGTCCCGATCCCAAGTTCTACGCCGGCAGCGGCAAGATCGAGGAGCTCGCGCGCGCGGTGGCTGAGCTGAACGCCGGCTTCGTCGTCTTCAACCACCAGATGACGCCGGCGCAGCAACGCAACGTGGAAAAGGAGCTCGCCGCGGTCAACGGCGCCCGGGTGCTCGACCGCACCGAGCTGATCCTGGAGATCTTCGCGCAGCGGGCGCAGACCAACGAAGGCAAGCTGCAGGTCGAGCTCGCCCGGCTGCAGCACCTGTCGACGCGACTGGTGCGCGGCTGGAGCCACCTGGAGCGCCAGCGCGGCGGCCTCGGCGCCACCGGCGGCCCGGGCGAGACGCAGCTCGAGCTCGACCGGCGCTACATCGCGAAGCGCGTGAAGGTCCTGAAGGACAAGCTGCATACGCTGCAGAAGCAGCGTACCGTGCAGCGCCGCTCGCGCGCCCGCGGCGACGTGCTCTCGGTCTCGATCGTCGGCTACACGAACGCGGGCAAGTCGACGCTCTTCAACGCGCTCACCAACGCCAACGCGTACGAGGCCGATCAGCTCTTCGCCACGCTCGACACCACGACGCGCCGGATCTGGCTGCCGCCGGCGAACCCGGTCGTGCTGTCGGACACGGTCGGCTTCATCCGCGAGCTGCCGCATGGCCTGGTGGCGGCGTTCCGCGCCACCCTCGAGGAGACGGTTCGCGCCGATCTCTTGCTGCATGTGGTGGACGCCTCATCGCCGGTGCGCGACGCGCAGCAGGCGCAGGTGAACGAAGTGCTGGCCGAGATCGGCGCCGACGCGATCCCGCAGATCGCGGTGTGGAACAAGATCGACGCCGTCCAGCTCAGCCCGGGCGTCGAGAGGGATCAGTATGGTAGGATTTCGCGCGTTTTCGTGAGCGCGCGAACCGGCGCCGGACTCGAAGAATTGCGTGCCGCGATCGGCGAGTTCGGGCAGGCGCGCAACGCCGAACGAAACCCACCCGCCAAAGAATCCATCAGCTTCTAGAGCGCAATGTCCTTGAACGACCCGAACTGGGGACGCGGTTCCCGCGGCCCGCAAGGTCCCGGCGGCGGCAACCAGGGTCCGCCGGATCTCGACGAGCTGTGGCGCAACTTCAACCGCCGCCTCGGCGAGCTTTTCCGCCGGCGCGGGCACGGCGCCGACGAGCCGCCACGGCCGCCCAGCGCTCGCGGCATCGGCGGCGGCGCCGGCGCGATCGCCCTGCTCATCATCGGCGTGTGGCTGGCGAGCGGCTTCTACATCGTCGTCGAAGGCCAGCGCGGCGTGGTGCTCACCTTCGGCAAGTTCTCGCAGGAAACGGCACCGGGCCTGCGCTGGCGCTGGCCGTGGCCGTTCCAGGCGCACGAGATCGTGAACCTGTCGCAGGTGCGCACGCTCGAAGTCGGCTACCGCAACAACGTGCGCACCAAGGTGCTCAAGGAATCGCTGATGCTGACCGACGACGAGAACATCGTCGACCTGCAGTTCGCCGTGCAGTACGTGGTGAAGGACGCGCAGGCGTACGTCTTCAACGTGCGCCGGCCGGACGAGTCGGCGATGCAGATCGCCGAGACCGCCATGCGCGAGGTGATCGGCAAGAACCGCATGGACGCGATCCTCTACGAGACCCAGGTCGACGTTGCCAACCGGGCGCGCGACTTGATGCAAACCATCCATGACCGCTACAACACCGGCATCCAGATCAGCACCGTCACGCTGCAGAACGCGCAGCCGCCCGAGCAGGTGCAGGCGGCGTTCGACGACGCGGTGAAGGCCGGCCAGGACCGCGAGCGGCAGAAGAACGAGGGACAGGCCTACGCGAACGACGTCATTCCGCGCGCGCGCGGCACGGCCTCGCGCCTGCAGCAGGAATCCGAGGGCTACAAGCAGCGCGTGATCGCCAACGCGGAGGGCGACGCGTCGCGCTTCCGCCAGGTGCTGGCGGAATACTCGAAGGCGCCGCAAGTGACGCGCGAGCGCATCTACATCGACACGATGCGCGAGATCCTTTCCTCGACCAACAAGGTGGTGATGGACTACCGCGGCGCGGGCAACCTGCTGATGCTGCCGCTCGACAAGCTGCTGCAGCAGGCGGGCGCCGCGGCACAGACTGAAGCGCAGGCTTCGCAGCGGCCGAGTGAGCCGACGCCGGGGGCCGAGCCGGGACCGCGCTCGCGCGAGACGTTGAGGAACCGCGAAAGGGTCGATCGATGAAGGCCGTCGGCCCCGTCATCGCCATCGTCATCCTGGTGCTGCTGCTCGCCTCGGGATCGCTCTTCACCGTGGACCAGCGCCAGCACGCGGTGGTCTTCCAGCTGGGCGAGGTGACGGAAGTCGTCACCAAGCCGGGCCTGCACTTCAAGTGGCCGCTGCTGCAGAACGTGCGCAGCTTCGACATGCGCATCCTGACCTACGACGATGCCGAGCCGCTGCGCTTCCTCACGCAGGGCAACCGCCCGGTGCTGGTCGATTCCTTCGTCAAGTGGCACATCATCGACGTCAAGCAGTATTACGTGAGCGTGCAGGGCGACGAGTTTCGCGCCCAGACGCGCATCCGGCAGACCGTGTCGGGCACGCTGCGCGACGAGTTCGGCATTCGCACGGTGCACGAGGTCGTTTCCGGCGAGCGCGAGCAGATCATGGCGCGCGTGCGCGAGAAGGTCGACCAGGACCTGAAGCGCATCGGCGTCGGCGTGGTCGACGTGCGCTTGAAGCGCGTCGACCTGCCGCAGGAAGTGAGCGAATCGGTCTATCGCCGCATGGAGGCGGAAAGGAAGCGCATCGCCAACGAGCTTCGCTCCACCGGCGCGGCGGAAGGCGAGAAGATCCGCGCCGATGCCGACCGGCAGCGCGAGGTGATCCTGGCGGAGGCCTATCGCGACGCGCAGCGCGTGCGCGGCGAGGGCGACGCCAAGGCCGCCGGCATCTACGCCGCGGCGTTTTCGCAGAACCCCGAGTTCTTCTCGTTCTACCGCAGCATGGAGGCGTACCGCTCGACCTTCCGCGGCCGCAATGACCTGCTGCTGCTCGAATCGAACTCGGACTTCCTGCGCTACTTCAGGGACTCGCTCGGAAAACCGCAGTCGGCACCCAGGAAGTAGCCATGGGCGTCACCTTCCTGATGGCCTTCGCGCTGATGCTGGTGCTCGAAGGCGTGCTGCCCTTCGTCGCGCCCGGCCTGTGGCGCGAGACCTTCCGCCGCATGACGCAGATGAGCGACGGCCAGATCCGCTTCATCGGCCTGTCGGCGATCATCGTCGGGCTGCTCCTGCTCCTGTGGGCGAGAAGTTAGGAGAATGAGGTGAAGTGGGTCCTGCCCGAGTATGTAGAGGACATCCTGCAGCCGGAGGCGATGCGCATCGAGCAGCTGCGCCGGCGCATGCTCGACCTTTTCTTCCGCAACGGCTACGAGCTCGTCATCCCGCCGCTGCTCGAGTACATGGACGCGCTCCTCACCGGCACCGGGCACGACCTGGACGTGCGCACCTTCAAGGTGATCGACCAGTACTCGGGCCGCATGATGGGGGTAAGGGCCGACATCACGCCGCAGGTGGCGCGCATCGATGCGCACCTTCTCAACCGCAAAGGCGTGACGCGCCTTTGCTATTGCGGCAGCGTGCTGCACACGAGGCCGGCGAGCCCCGGCGCCACGCGCGAGCCGATCCAGATCGGCGCCGAGATCTACGGCGCCGCGGGCGACGACGCCGATCTGGAGATCCAGCGCCTGCTCTGCAAGGCGCTGCAGCTCGCCGGGCTGAAGAACCTGCGGCTCGACGTCGGCCACGTCGCGGTGTTCCGATCGATCGCGCAGGCGGCGAAGATCCGCCCGGCGCTGGAGGCGGAGCTGTTCGAGGCGCTGCAGAAGAAGGACCTGCCGGGACTGGGCAAGCTCACGGCGAAGCTGAAGCCGGCCACGCGCGAAGCGCTGCTCAAGCTGCCGGCGCTCTATGGCGGCGCGGAAGTCCTTGCCCGCGCCGAGAAGACGCTGCCGCGGCTGCCGCAACTGAAGAAGGCGCTCGCCACGCTGCGCTCGCTCGCCCGGGCCTGCCCCGTGCCGGTGAGCTTCGACTTGGCCGAGCTGCGCGGCTATCACTATCACTCGGGCGTCGTGTTCGATGCCTATTGCGCCGGCGTCAGTGGGCCGGTGGCCCGCGGCGGCCGCTACGACGAGGTGGGCAAGGCGTTCGGGCGCGCCCGGCCGGCGACCGGCTTTTCCATCGATCTGAGAAGCGTGGCCGGAGTCGTGAAGTAGAGCAAACTGGAAGGCATGACCATGAATGCGCGCAACGTCGTCGTCATCGGCACCCAGTGGGGCGACGAGGGCAAGGGCAAGATCGTCGACTGGCTCACCGACCGCGCGCAGGGCGTGGTCCGTTTCCAGGGCGGGCACAACGCCGGCCATACGCTGGTGGTGGGCGGAAAGAAGACCGTCCTGCACCTGGTGCCGTCGGGCGTCGTGCGAGGCAGCGTGGTCTGCTACATCGGCAACGGCGTCGTTCTATCGCCGCAGGCGCTGGTGCAGGAGATGGACGAGCTCGAAGCGGCGGGCGTGCAGGTGTCGGCGAATCTGCGCATCTCGGAGGCCTGCCCGCTGATCCTCGCCTACCACGCGGCGATCGACCAGGCGCGCGAGAGCGCGTCGGGCGAAAAGAAGATCGGCACCACCGGCCGCGGCATCGGCCCCGCGTACGAGGACAAGGTGGCGCGGCGCGCGATCCGGCTGCAGGATCTCTTCAAGCCGGTGCGCTTTGCCGAGAAGCTGCAGGTGCTCCTCGACTTCCACAATTTCGCGCTGGAGAAGTACTACGGCCAGCCGGTCGTCGACTACAAGAAGGTGCTCGACGAGACGCTGGCGCTCGCGCCGCGCATCGCGCCGCTCGTCGCCGACGTGCCGCGCGCGCTCTATGAAGCCAACCGGGCGGGCAAGAACCTGCTGTTCGAGGGCGCGCAGGGGTCGCTCCTCGACATCGACCACGGCACGTATCCGTTCGTCACCTCGTCGAACTGCGTCGCCGGCGCGGCCGCGGCCGGCGCCGGCATCGGCCCGATGCATCTCCACTACGTCCTCGGCATCACCAAGGCGTACAGCACGCGGGTCGGCGGCGGCCCGTTTCCGACCGAGCTTTCCGACGGCGTGGGAGAACGCCTGCGGCAGCGCGGACAGGAGTTCGGCGCCACGACCGGGCGGCCGCGCCGCACGGGCTGGTTCGACGCCGCGGCGCTCAAGCGCTCGATCCAGCTGAACGGCGTCTCCGGCCTTTGCATCACCAAGCTCGACGTGCTCGACGGCGTCGAGGCGGTGAAGATCTGCGTCGGCTACGAGATCGACGGCCAGCTCTCCGACATCCTGCCGGTCGGCGCCGAGGAGCTCGAGCGCTGCGTGCCGGTCTACGACGAGCTGCCCGGCTGGCGGGAAAGCACCGTCGGCCTGAAGGCCTACACGGCGCTGCCCAAGGCGGCGCGCGCCTACCTGC
>DATDCR010000038.1:0-4054 GCA_036524215.1 Burkholderiales bacterium | reverse complement strand
GCGTGGCGGAAAACGTGGTCTGTCCCTGTTTCGGGGAGATGATGCCATGAGCCAGGTTCAAATCGTCGATCGCTCGAGTCTGATCACGGGGCTGTATCGCCAGCTCGAGCTGAAGCCGGCCGAGACCGCGATCCTCACGGTTGACATGCATCGCGGCCACCTCGACATGAGCGTCGCGACGATGCCGGCGAAGCCGGAGGACGCAACGCGCGTGATCCGCAACGCCAAGACGGCACTCGACTTTGCCCGCAGCCTCGGCATTCCGGTCATCCATGCGGTGCTTGTCTACCGGAAGATCAAGGGCCTGGGCAGCGAAGGAATGGTGTCGCCGTTCTGGAAGGCGATGCATGCCGCACAGACCGACACCGACCGCCTGACGCCGGGGCGCAAGAGCACTGTGCGCGAGCACAACATCGAGGGCTCGCCCGGCACCGAGATCATTCCCAAGCTCTACCGCGCCGGCGACTACGTAATCAACAACAAGAAGCGGCTCGACTGCTTCTACGGCACCGACCTGCGCCAGTTGCTCGACACGCTCAAGGTGAAGAACCTGCTCCTGATGGGCATCAACACCAACACCTGCGTGCTCAATACGTCGTTCACTGCCTTCAACTACGACTACCGGGTCGTCGTGCTCTCCGACTGCGTCGCCAGCATGTACGGCGACGACCTGCACGTGCTGGGTCTGCAAAACGTCGCCCGCTGTCTTGGCTGGGTGATCAACAACGAGCAACTGTTCGAAAAACTCAAGGAGACTAGCCATGCGGTTCACGCGTAGACGGTTCATCCAGGCAACGGGCGCGGCAGCTACCGCCGCGGCTTTCCCCGCTTTTTCTCAATCGTCACCTATTCGCCTGGGCCTGATGACCGTCAAGACCGGCCCGCTCGCCTCCGGCGGCATCGACATGGAGCGCGCCCTCACGCAATTCCTGAAGGAGCGCAACGACACGCTCGCCGGGCGCAAGGTCGAGCTCTTCGTCGCCGACGGCGGCGGGGTGCCGGCGCAGACCAGGACGAAGATCCAGGAGCTCGTCGAGCGCGACAAGATCCACCTGATGATCGGGCCGCTCGACACCGCGTCGGCGCTCGCCGCAGACGACTACATCCGCCAGGCGCAGCTCCTCACGCTATCGGTCGCAGCCGCCGAGGACATGACGCAGAGAAAACCCAACCCGTGGTTCACGCGCGGCACGTCGACCTCGTCGCAGTCCGCCATGCCGCTCGCCGACTATGCCGCGAAGACCCTCGGCTACAAGCGCATGGCGGTGATCGCCGACGACATCGCCTACGGCCACGAGATGTGCGCCGGCTTCATGCGCGTGTTCGAGGACGCGGGCGGCAAGGTGGTGCAGCGCATGTTCCCGCCGCTCACCGTGCCCGACTACGGCACCTACCTCGCGCAGCTGAAGACCAACATCGACGGCATCTTCCTCGGCTTCGCCGGCTCGAACGGCTTCCGCTACCTGCGCCAGTTCAACGAGTACGGCCTCAAGGTGAAGCCGATCGGCGGCATGACCGCGCTCGACGAGGCGGTGCTGCGCAACATGGGCGACGAGGCGCTCGGCATCGTCACCTCGTGCTGGTACTCGGCCGAGATCGACAACCCGATCAACCAGAAATTCACCTCCTCGTTCCGCTCGCAATGGAAGTACGACCCCGGCTTCTATGCCGCGGCGACGTACACCGAGGCGGCGGTGCTCGAGGCAACGCTCAAGCAGATCGGCGGCAAGATCGAGGACAAGCAGGCGTTCATGAAGGCCGTGCGCTCGATCAAGGTCGATACCTGCCGCGGCCCGGTGCAGTTCGACAAGTTCGGCAACGTGGTCGGCAACGTCTACATCCGCAAGGTGGCGCGCAAGGAAGGCCGGCTCGTGAACTCGGTGATCAAGACCTATCCGGACGTGAGCCAGTTCTGGACCTACAACCCGGACGAGTTCCTGAAGAACCCGGTGTACTCGCGCGACTGGCCGCCCGCGAAGAATCTGGAGAGCTGAGGAGCGCGCACGGTGAGATATCGTCGTCCCCGCGTAGGCGGGGACCCAATTTGGGTTTCAGTGATGGCGGAGAAAAAAAGGCGTGAAAAGACGTCGCGGCGCCGGCCTTGCAATTTTCTAAACTGGGTCCCCGCCTTCGCGGGGACGACTCACTTAGAGTTTCCCTGATTGCAGTACTGGGCGATCCAGACGCTCAATAGCCTGGCGCTGGGAGGACTGCTGTTCCTCCTGGCCGCCGGGTTCTCGCTCATTTTCGGGCTGATGCGGATCGCCAACCTGACGCACGGCGCGCTGTTCATGCTCGGCGCCTACCTCGGCGTGAGCGTGATGCGCTACTGGCCGAACCTGTGGATCGCCGCGCTCGCCGCCGGCCTGGCGGTCGCCGCGTTCGGCGGCCTTCTCGAAAAATTGATATTGAGAAAGATAGGAGGAAACGTCCTGGGGCAGGTGCTCGTCACCCTCGGCGTGTCCTTCATCATCGCGGACGCCTGCCTGCTCACCTGGGGCGGCGACCCGATCCCGATTCCGACCCCGCCGTCCCTGCAGATGCCGGTGCGCATGTTCGGCTTCGTCTTTCCCGCCTATCGGCTGGCGGTGGTCGTCATCGCCGTGATCGTCGCCATCCTGCTTTACCTCCTGATGGATCGCACGCGCCTTGGCGCCATGATCCGCGCCGGCGTCGATGATCCGGAGATGGCGAGCGCGGTCGGCATTCCCGTGTCGCGTCTGTTCACCACGGTGTTCTGCCTCGGCGCAGCGCTCGCCGGCGCCGGCGGCGTGATCGGCGGCCCGATCATGTCCGCCTATCCCGGGCTCGACGCGGACATGCTGCCGCTCGCGCTGATCGTGGTGATCCTCGGCGGCGTCGGCAGCCTGCTCGGCGCCTTCGTCGGCGCCTTCATCACCGGCTTCGTCTACACCTTCGGCGTCGCGCTGCTGCCGGACCTCGCGTACGTGATCCTCTTCCTGCCGATGATCCTGGTCATCGCGTTCCGGCCGCGCGGGCTCTTCGGGAAGTTCGCCGCATGAAGTGGGTCGTGGCCGTCGTTCTGGCGGCGCTGCTGCCGCTCGTGGCCGGCGAGTACTACGTCAACCTCGCGAGCCAGATCGTGATCTTCGCGGTCTTCGCCGCGAGCATCAACCTGCTGCTCGGCTACGGCGGGCTGCCGACGCTCGGCCACGCCGCCTATCTCGGCGTGGCGGCGTATCTCTCGGCGCTGATGGCGCTCAAGCTGCACTGGCCGCACTGGATGATCGCGCCGACCGCGGTACTCGGCACGACGCTCATGGCTTGCGTATTCGGCCTGGTCGCGCTGCGCGCGGCCGGCCTCGGCTTCCTCATGCTCACGCTCGCGCTCTCGCAGGTGCTGTGGGGCACGGCGTATCGCTGGGTATCGGTCACCGACGGCGACAACGGCCTGCGCGGGCTGCTGCGCCCCGAGCCGTTCGGCATCAACCTGAACGAAGCGATGCCGTTCTACTACTTCGTCCTCGTCATCGGCGTGGTGGCCATCTGGATGATGGCGCGGTTTGTCGCCTCGCCCTTCGGCGCGACGCTGAAGGGCACGCGCGACCAGTCGCGGCGCATGAGCGCGCTCGGCTACGACGTGTGGCTGATCCGCTGGATCACGTTCATCTACGCCGGCTTCTGGGGCGCGGTGTCCGGGCTGATGTTCGTCTACTACCACAAGTACATCCACCCGGTGTCGCTCTCGCTCGCCAACTCGGCCGAGGGCCTGCTCGCCGTGATCGCGGGCGGCTCCGGGACGCTCGCCGGCCCGCTCGTGGGGGCCGCCATCGTTCTGCTGCTCAAGAACTGGGCCTCGGCCTACATCGAGCGCTGGAACATGCTGCTCGGCTTCGTCTTCGTGTTCATCGTCGTGTTCATGCCCGAAGGGGTCGTTCCGGGAGTGCAGAGGCTGTGGCGGCGCTACGTGAAATGGAAGTAGCCCTCAACATCAAGAACTTGAGGAAGGCCTTCGGCGGCCTGCCGGCCATCGCCGGCGTGTCGATGGAGGTCGCCCCCGGCGAGCGGCGGCTGATCATCGGGCCGAACGGCG
>DATDCR010000037.1:0-10958 GCA_036524215.1 Burkholderiales bacterium | reverse complement strand
TCGATGTCGTCGCGGCGAAGGAGCGGCCGGGTGTGCGTCCATGGCACCTGATCATTGACCTCTGCAACAACGGCCCGGGCCATCTCGATGGCCGCAGCGAGATACTCGACGCCGAGCCCGAGGCTGTATTCGCCGCGCGCGTTGGGCGGGCTTAGCTGCAGCATCACCACGTCGCACTTGATGCGCTTCGTGCGGATCAGCTTGCCGAGCTGCGAGTAGGGGACCGGCAGGATGTCGAGCACGCCGGCATCGGCGAGCGCGCGATTGGTGCCCGTGCCGCAATACGCGCTGAGCCGGAGGTGATCCGCATGCTCGGCGCGAACCAGGCCGGAGTAGCTCGATCCCAGGAAAACGCTGCAGCCCGAGAGCCCGGCGCGCCGTTCGACCAGCGCTTCGACCAGCGTTTGCGGCTCGGCGCACGCCTGGCCCCAGATGATCGCGTCGCCCGGGCGAATTACACTCCCCAGATCCGCCATCGAGCGATTATGACCGAACGTCTAAGGGATAATGGGCTATGGAAGAGCGCACAAAGGTCACCATCTTCACCTCGACCTACCGCATCCGCGGCTTCATCGAGCTGCTGCCCGGTGCGCGGATCAGCGATTTCATGGCCGAGGCCCGCGACTTCATCGCCGTGACGAATGCCGAAGTATGGGAGCTGCAGCCGGGCGGGCGCCAGGTCGCTTCAGCGCCCTTCATCAACGTGAGCCGCGAGCACATCGAGATCATCCTGCCCGGCCACTGAGGCTCAGCGATCGAGGGCCTGGTCGTCGTAGGAGGCGGGATCCGAGATCGGCTCGATGTGCGTGAAGACGGCGGCGTTCGGCACCATGGCGCGCATGCGCGACTCGATTTCCTCGGAAAGCCGGTGTGCCTGCGCCACCGTCCAGGCATCGGGGACGAGGATGTGGAATGAAACGAAGCGGCGTGCGCCGGCCTGCCGGGTACGCAGCGCATGGAATGAAACCCCATAGCGGCGCGAATACTCCGCGAACAGCTTGGTCACTTCACGCTGGTCCTCGGACGAGATCGCCGGATCGAGCAATCCCTTCACCGACCGGCGCACGAGCCCGAAGCCGGCCCATACGATGTGCGCCGAAACCGCCAGCGCGACCAGCGGATCGAGCCGCAACCAGCCCGTCACGTAGACCAGCGCGACGCCGATGAGGACGCCGAGCGAGGTCCAGACATCGGTGAGGAGGTGGCGCCCGTCGGCCTCGAGGGTGATGCTGTGGTTCGCCCGGCCCTGGCGGATGAGGAGCAGACCGACCCCCAGATTGATCGCCGAGGCGACGGTCGTCAGCGTCAGGCCCAGGAGCGGCATGTCCAGCGGTTGCGGCTCGATCAGCCTCGGGATGCACGTCCAGACGATGCCGCCGGCCGCGAGGACAATCAGCGCGCCTTCGATGCCGGCCGAAAAATACTCGGCCTTTGAAAATCCATAGGGATGGTCCTCATCCGGCGGCGAAGCGGCGAGGCGGAGCATGGAGAGGGCGAGCAGGGCGGCGGCCAGGTTGACGAGCGACTCGAGCGCATCGGAAAGCAGCCCGACGGAGCCCGTCAGCCACCACGCCAGTGTCTTCAGCGCGATCGTCGCAACAGCGGCGCCGACCGCGACCCAGGCATAGCGCTCAAGTGCCATAGGCGCGGTAAAGGCGCATCCACCAGCCCGGTTGCTCGGGCGGCAGTGTGCGCGTGTGTTCCCAGGCCATCTCGACCAGCGCGATGTGGCGCGGGGCTCCGGCCGAAGCGATGAAGTGACGGGTCTGCAGCGCGCCGGCGATCGCGAGGCCTTCGATCGGCGCTTCCGAGGCGATGAAGAGCAGCGCCTTTGCGAGCGGGTGGGGATCCGCTTCGCCCGGCTGCGCCTGCTCGCAAGCCCAGCGCTTGAAGACCACCGTCTTCTCCAGGCAGCGACGCGTCCACGGCGTTGCGCCTTCGAATCGAGCGAGGTATTCCGGCGTATAGAGCACCTGCGGCGAGTCGAGCTCGTACGTGGCGAGGTACTTGCCTTCGCCGGGCGCTACGTCGGCCACCCAGCGGCGCGCGGAGCGAAAACCGGTGATGCCGAGGCGCTCGGCGAGGTGCTCGCTGTCGTACCAGGCATTGAATTCCTCTTCCATCGCCGCCGGCGGCTCGGTCATCGTGAGGAGAAGACCGCGGCGGCTCATAGCGGACGGATCCTGCCTTTCTCGATCAGGTAGCTGCGATCGACGATGGACTGCGCGAACTGCGCATTCTGCTCGCAAAGGAGCACGCTCAGCCCGGCTCGCTTGAGCTCGCCGATCGCTTCCGCCATGTGGCGCACCACGAGCGGCGCCAGCCCTTCGGAAGGCTCGTCGAGCAGGATGGCGAGCGGATTTCCCATCAGCGTGCGCGCGATGGCGAGCATCTTCTGCTCGCCGCCCGACATGCGCGCCGCCGGGCGCTCCTTCATGCCGGCGAGATTCGGGAAGAGGGCGAAGACTCGCGCTTCATCCCACGCCGGCACCCCGATCTTGCCTGGACGACGGCCGACTTCGAGGTTTTCGCCGACGGTCAGCTCCGGGAACAGACGGCGATCCTCCGGCACGTAGCCGATGCCGCGGCGCGCGATTTCGAACGGCTCGAGGCGCTCGACGCTCTGGCCATTGAAGCGGATCTCGCCCGTGCGCCCGATGAGGCCCATGATGGCCTTGAGGGTAGTCGATTTCCCGGCGCCGTTGCGGCCGCCGAGCATGACGACTTCACCCGCCTCGAGCGCGAGGCTCGCGTCGAAGAGCACGCGCGCCTTGCCATAGCCGGCGTGCAGGTGGCTGACCTCAAGCAGCGCCAAGATAGACCTCCTGCACGCGCCGGTCGGCACGGACTTCGTCGGGCCGGCCGGAGGCGATGATTTCTCCCGAGTGCAGCACGAGCACGCGGTCGGCGTGCCCGAAGACGACATCCATATCGTGCTCGGTGAAGAGGACGGCAATGCCTTCGGCGCGCGCCAGCGTCGCGGCGAGCTCCATCAGGGCGCCACGCTCTTCGGGCGCCATGCCGGCGGTCGGCTCGTCCATCAACAGCAGGCGCGGACGGTTGGCGAGCGCGATGGCGAGCTCGACGCGCTTCAAGTCCCCATAGGCGAGCACGGCGCACGCCCGCGCTGCCTGCTCCAGCATGCCGACGCGGCGCAGCAGGCCGTCCGCTTCCTCCACGGCGAGCGGCGAAAGCGAGCCGAACGGCGAATACGCCCGCCGCGCCGCTGAAACCAGCGCCATTTGCACGTTTTCCCGCACGCTCATGGAGCCGAAGGTGGCGGTAATCTGGAACGTCCGACCGACGCCCAGGCGCCAGATGTCGCGAGGCGAGCGGCCGCCGATGCTGCGCCCGTCGAGCTCGATCGTGCCCGCATCGGGCGCGAGCTGTCCGTTCAGCAGATTGAAGCAGGTGGTCTTGCCTGCGCCGTTGGGGCCGATCATCGCCACCAGCTCGCGCGACGAAACGCTGAAGGATGCCTCGCGCAAGGCCTCCACGCCGCCATAGCTCTTCGAGAGCCCGCGCACGACGAGCGCGGTCATGGAGCGACGCGCTCCTTCAAATGCCCCGCGACCCCCTTCGGAAAGACGAGCACGAGGAGGAGGACGACCGCGCCGATGGCCGCCCGCCAGTATCCGAACTCGCGCGAGAGGGCGTCTTCCAGCCAGGTGAAGAGGGCGGCGCCCCACACCGGCCCCGTCAGCGTCTGCACGCCGCCGAGGAGCACCATGACCAGCGCATCGACCGAGCGTCCGACCGAGAGGCTTTCCGGGGAGATCGAGCCCTTGGAGAACGCGTATACCGCCCCCGCCACGCCGGCGAAGGTGCCGGCGACGACGAAGCCGATCCATTGCACGCGGCGCACGTCGATGCCGATGGCGTCCGCGCGCAGCGGCGAATCGCGCACGGCGCGCAGGGTGTAGCCGAGCGGCGTATCGATCAGCCGCCACAGCATGACGATGGCACCCGCGCAGATCACGAGCGCCGCGTAGTAATACGCCGTCTTGGAGGCGAGCCAACCCGACGGCCAGACGCCGATCAGGCCGTTGGAGCCGCCGGTGACGCTGTCCCATTGGAAAGCGACGGACCAGGCGATCTGCGCAAAGGCGAGCGTCAGCATGGCCAGATAGACGCCCGAGAGCCGCACGCAGAACCAGCCGAAGACCAAGGCGCCGGCCAGTGCGAACAACGGTGCGAGCACGAGCGCTCCTTCCATCGGCAAGCCGAAACGCAGAAAGAGCAAGGCGGCCCCGTACGCGCCAAGGCCGAAATAAGCGGCATGGCCGAACGAAGCGAGTCCGCCGGGGCCCATCATGAAATGAAGGCTGGCCGCGAAAAGCGCGAACACCAGCATGTCGGTAAGCAGGATGAGCGCATATTCGCGCCCGGCCAGCGGCGCAAGCGCCAGCACGACGACGAGCGCCAGGATAGCGAGCCAGCCTTTGCGCCCCAGCGAGTGCAGAGGCGGCTCGATACTCGCCGGCCCGCGGGCGAGCGACATCGGCTTGCCGAGCAGTCCCCAGGGCCGGAGCACGAGGACGACGGCCATCACGATGAATTCAAAGGCGAGGGTAATCTTCGACAGCCCCAAGCCGATGCAGAAGGCCTTCACTTCCCCGATCAGCAGCGCGGCAAGGAAGGCCCCCGGCATGGATCCCAAACCCCCAATCACGACCACGACGAACGCGTCGGAGATGGCCGCAAGGTCGACTTCGAGGCTGGCCGGCTCGCGCGGCACGGCGAGCGCGCCGCCAAGCCCGGCAAGGCAGGCGCCTAGGGCGAATACCCCGGTAAAAAGCCAGCGCTGGTTGACGCCGAGCGCGCCGGCCATCTCGCGGTCTTGCGTCGCCGCGCGAACGAGCGTGCCCCATCGTGTACGCGTCAGCGCCAGGTGGAGCGCGACAAAGACGAGCGGGCCGAGCGCAATGAGCAGCAATTCGTAACGCGGGAAACGCGAGCCGGCGATCGTCACCGCGTCCGCGAAGCCGGGCGCGCGGGGACCGAGCATGTCCTGCGGACCCCAGGCCCAGAGCGCGAAATCGCGCAGCAGGAGCACGAGCGCGAACGTGGCGAGCAGCTGAAGGAGCTCCGGCGCCTTGTAGAGCCGCCGCAGGACGAGGATTTCGATCGCCGCGCCCGCCGCGGCCACGAGCAGGGCGGCGACGGCGACGCTCGCCCAGAAACCGGTACGCGGCGAAAGCCAGACCGCGAGGTACATGCCGAGCATGTACAGCGACCCGTGCGCGAAGTTGACGATGCGGCTCACGCCGAAGATGAGCGAGAGCCCGGCGGCGAGCAGGTAAAGCGAGCTCGCCGTCGCCAGGCCGTTCAGGAATTGCAGGAGGATCGCGGAACCGCTCACGCGATGCTCCTGCCGCTCCCCGCCACTTCTATTCTTTGCGCAGCTTGCGGATTTCGGCGTCGGCCGGCTGGAACTTGGCGCCGTCGGCATAGCGCCAGTTCACCATCACGCCGCGGCCGTCCTTCTTCGCCAGCTGCCCGACGTAGGCGCCCATCGTCGACTGGTGATCGATCGCACGCCACGTGATGGGGCCGAAGGGGCTTTGCATCTTCAGGCCGCGCAGGGCGCGGGCGAGATTGTCGGCATTCGTGCTTCCCGCCTTGCGCAGCCCCTCGGCGATCGCGTGCAGCGCGGTATAGCCGACGACGGAGCCGACCCGAGGATAGTCGTTCCAGCGCTTCTCGTACGCGTCGCGGAAACGCTGGTGCTCCGGGGTCTTGATCTCGCTCCAGGGATAACCCGTGACCCACCAGCCTTGCGGCGTCTCGTCCTTGAGCGGGTCGAGGTACTCCGGCTCGCCGCCGAGGAGGTTGAACACCGTTCGCTCGGCGAAGAGACCCCGCGTGTTGCCTTCGCGCACGAACTTCTGCAGATCGGCGGCGAAGAGCGAGCTGAAGATCGCATCGGGCTTCGCGTCGGCGAGCGCCTGCACCACGGCGCCGGCGTCGATCTTGCCGAGGGGAGGCGCCTGCTCGGCGACGAACTCGACATCGGGCTGCGCCGCCTTGAGCAGTTTCTTGAACGATTCGGTCGCCGACTGCCCGTACTCGTAGTTGGGGTAGACGATCGCCCAGCGCTTCTTCTTCAGCCGGGCCGCCTCGGGCACCAGCATCGCGACCTGCATGTAGGTGGAAGGGCGCAGGCGGAACGTATAGCGGTTGCCGTTCTCCCAGACGATCTTGTCCGTGAGCGGCTCGGCGGCGAGGAACACGATCTTGCGCTGCTGGGCGAGGTTCGCCACCGCGAGGCCGACGTTCGAGGCGAAGGTGCCCATCAGCACCTGGGCTTTTTCCCTGGAAATCAATTCTTCAGCCACGCGTACCGCATCGCCGGGCGTGCCGCCGTCGTCGCGCGAGACGACCTCGAGCCGGCGTCCGAGGACGCCGCCTTGCGCATTGACTTCCTCGAGCGCGAGCTGCCAGCCCTTCTTGTAGGGCTCGAGGAAGGCGGGGAACACCTTGTAGCTGTTCAGCTCGCCGATCTTGATGCTCTGCGCGTAGCCCGCGGCGTTGGCCAGCAGCAACGGCAGCGCCAGAACCCACTTCCAGTTCGTCATGCTTCACCTTCCACTTTTGCCCCGCGGTCGGGCCGGATCTTCTCGGTCCCGCCGGGGAAGACTCGCCAGAACTCCTTGCGCACCAGGCTCGCGATCGTGGCGCTCTTGTTGAGCCCGTGATAGCGCGCCACGGCGTCGAGCATCGCCAGGTCGCGCGGCATCGCCGAGAAGGTGCGCACTTTCGCTTTGGGCGTCGTCATATATAAGTGTTATATAACTATTATATATACGCCCGGCGGCCCGACTTGTCAACCGCGCCGCTTCGGCGGAGAGTCCGGGCGTGGGGCCCGCAGTCCTTCCTTACGTGCACGCCATCGATCCGATCATCGGGACCATCGCCGGCGTGCATCTGTGGTGGTACGGCCTGAGCTACAGCGCCGGCTTCCTGAACGCGCATCGCTCCATCCGCCGCAGCGCGCCAGCCCTCGGCTTTTCGCCCACCGCCGTGCTCGATCTCAGCCTGCTCCTCGCGGTCGGCGTGCTCTTCGGCGGACGCTTCGTCGAGGTGGCGTTCTACGAGTGGCCGTTCTATCGCGAGCACCCGTCGCTGATCCCCGCTTACTGGCTCGGCGGCATGGCGACGCACGGCCTGCTCTTCGGGGGCCTGCTCGGCATCTGGCTCTTCAGCCGCCTTTACCGCACCCCGTTCCTCGCCGTCACCGATGCGCTATCGGTCGCCGCCGCGATCATTCTTGCGCTCGGCCGAATCGGCAACTTCATCGATGGGCAGATCGTCGGCAGCGTGACCGAGGTGCCCTGGGCCGTGAAATTTCCGGACGCCGAGGGCTTTCGCCATCCCGTCGTTCTCTACGACGCGCTGAAGAACCTGCTCATCGTTCCGGTCCTGCTCTATGTCGGCCGGAGAAATCCGCCGCAGGGCGTCAAGACCGGCGTGTTTCTCTTTCTCTACGCGTTCCTGCGCCTCTTCGTCGACCTCTATCGCGAGTACCCGACGAGCCTGCTCGGGCTCGCCACCGGGCAGGCACTGAACATCGTGCTTTCCGTCGTCGGGCTGGCGCTCATCCTGATCGGCTGGCGCGTGCGCAGCCACTCCATCGCCCAGGCAAGCCATTTCACTGGCCGTACCGGGTGGAGGAGGGCCGTCTTCACGGTGCTATTGCTGTTGTCGCTCGCGATTCCCAGTGACTGGACGCAGGACATCCCGGCGAGATACGGCAAGCGCCATCCGGGCCTCGAGCATTCGGCGCTCTATCCGCAGATCGACACCACGCCGAAGAAAGAGAACTAGGCCGCTTTGCGCACGGCCGGCGGCGGCAGCTGCTTCAGGCAGCGCCCGATCCACAGCGCGGTCAGCTTTTCCTGCACGCCGTTTTGCGCCAGGCGCTGGGCGAGGGCGCCGAAGTCGACCTGGTCGAGCGGCTGGTCCTGGTTGAAGCAGGAGAAGACGTAGGTCGTCTTGCCGGTCGCGGGGTCGAAGTGCGGCTGCAGGCACTGCGCGCAGATCTCTTTCATCATGCACTGCATCGGCGAATTGATCGAGCCGATCGCCGCATGGTTCTTCTTCAGGTAGGCGCCGAGAACGCCGTGGCGCGCGGCTGCGACGGCCGCCATCATGCGATCGGAGCCGATGGCGATGATGCGGTCCGCGTCTGAAAAAGGAATTTCCTGCTTGCCGAGCGAGCCGCAGGCATAGGCCTGCATCGCCTGCACGATGTTGCCGACGAACGAGCGGTCCTGCGGGCGCCGCGCCGCGAAGCCGGGTGCCTCGTCGCAGCACCAGATCACCACGTCCGAGGAGGCCTCGATGTCTTCGACGCGGTAGCGATCGGCGACTTCCTTGTAGCCGGCGAAGTAGATGACTTTCGAGTGGGCGCGGCGCAACGCGCGCCCGATCGAGAAGAGCACCGCATTGCCGAGGCCGCCGCCGACGAGGACCACCGTTTCGTCGGTCGGGATCTCGGTCGGCGTGCCCGTCGGTCCCATGAGCACCACGGGCTCGCCCGGCTGCAGGTAAGCGAGCAAATCCGCGGAGCCGCCCATCTCGAGGGCGATGACCGAGATGAGACCTCTCTCCCGGTCGACCCAGGCGCCGGTGAGGGCGAGGCCTTCCATGGCGAGCGTGGTGCCGGGCACGCGAAGCGCAAGGGCCTCGAAGTTCTGCATGCGGTAGAACTGCCCGGGGTGGAAGCGCCGTGCGGCGAGCGGCGCGCGCAGCACCACCTCGACGATGCGCGGCGTCAGGCGGCGCACCTCGTGGACGACCGCGCGCAGGTCGCGGTTGAGCTGCGCCAGGAACTTGCCATCCTCGTCGGACGACGCGGCCGGCCGTTGCGAAAGGACGCGGCTCACGACCGGATAGCCTTGCTTCGCGCTTGCCATCGCCTTCACCACGTTGCCGAAGTACGAAGGGTGCAGGTCGCCGAAGAAGCTCATGAAGCGCCCGTCGGGCCGACGGTGCAGCAATACCTCGGGGTGCTTCGGCTTGGCGGCGCCGCGCTCGGGCTTCACGGGCTCGCCGTTCTCGTCGCAGGCGCGAAAGTACTTGCCGTCGAGCGCCAGGCTCACCCCTTCTTCGCGCGCCAGCACCGTGTTGGGTTGCGTGCCGGCCGCGATCAGGACCGAGCGTGCCGGCAGCTCGACCTCCTTCCCGTCGACGGCGAAGATCACCGAGCGGGCGTGGCCATGTTCGTCCACCTCGATGCGGCTCGGGGCGAGGCCCTCGGCGAAGACGACGCCTTCCTCGAGCGCTTTTTCCACCTCTTCGTGGTTCAGCGTGTAGGACGGGCTGTCGACCAGGCGGCGCCGGTAGGCGATGGTCGCGCCGCCCCAGGACTTGAGCAGGCCGAGCCGATCCTTTGGCCGCGCCGCCCGCAGGGCGCGCGCATGCGCAAGGAACTCGTCTGCGATCGCGCGCTCCTCCGCGTTCCATGCCGGCTTGCGCTCGAGCGCTTCGTACCGCGCAAGGAATTTCTCGACTTGCACCGCGTAGTAGGCGAGCGATTCGGTCGCCGTATCGATGGCCGTCAGGCCGCCGCCGATGACGAGCACCGGCAGCCGGATCTGCAGGTTGGCGATCGATTCGCGCTTCGCCGCGCCCGTGAGCTGCAGCGCCATGAGGAAGTCGGAGGCGGCGCGCACGCCGCGCGCGAAGCCGTTCGGGATGTCGAGCACGGTTGGCCGGCCGGCGCCTGCGCAAAGCGCAATGTGGTCGAAGCCGTCGGAGAAGGCTTCGTCGAT
Source organism: Burkholderiales bacterium (assembly GCA_036524215.1). Lineage (GTDB taxonomy): Bacteria > Pseudomonadota > Gammaproteobacteria > Burkholderiales > SG8-39 > SCGC-AG-212-J23. The sequence continues at coordinate 1,182 of DATDCR010000037.1, read as the reverse complement.
AGTGAGCGTGCCGCCGAAGCGCACGCCGCCGAACATGGCGAACGGCCGGCGACGCTCGAGGAGGAGGCGGATCTGCTTAAGGAAGTTCTTGTCCCAGCGAACGGTGATGCCGTACTCGGCGACGCCGCCGAAGCCGGCCATGACGCGCTGATCGAGCGGCTCCCTTAGCTGGGAAATATCCCGGATGGGTTCAAAGGCGGTCCTGTTGCCGAGCGGGTCGACGCCGGAGATCGCGCGCGGCAGCGGCTCGATCTTCAGCCCGTCGATGCCGACCACCGTGTGGCCGTCGTTCAGCAGATGCAACGCGAGCGTGAAGCCGGCCGGCCCCAGCCCGACCACCAGCACCCGCTTCCCGGAAGACGCCTTCGGATACGGACGGCGCAGGTTGAAAGGATTCCAGCGCGTGAAGAGCGAGTAGATCTCGAAGCCCCAGGGCAGCTCGAGCACATCCTTGAGGGTGCGCGTCTCCGCTTGTGGGATATCGACCGGGTCCTGCTTCTGGTAGATGCAGGACTTCATGCAGTCGTTGCAGATGCGGTGACCCGTGCCGGCCACCATCGGGTTGTCCACGGCGATGATGCCGAGCGCCGCGATCGGCTGGCCGCGGGCCTTGACCATGTGGAACTCGGAGATCTTCTCCTCGAGGGGGCAGCCGGCAAGCGGCACGCCGAAGACCGTCTTGCGGTAAACCTCCGCCGGCGCCTTCTCCTTCAGTCCCTTGGAGCAGGAGTCCTTGCCCTGCTCGTGGCACCAGATGCAGTAGTTCGCTTCGTCCAGCGCACCGACGAGATCGGTGCCGGGGTCGGTGAGCGCGAAGCCTTCGCGATTACGCAGGTGCTTGAGACGATGCTCGGCAAAGCCGCGATTCGTATCCGTGTGCACGGGCACCAGGCGCATGAAATCCAGCTTGTGCGGCGCCTTGAAGAGCACGCCGCTGGCGTGCTTCGCTTTACCTTCGGGCGTGCTCAACGCCCATGCGGCGTATCGCGCCGCGACCTCCAGCTCGGCAGCGTGCGCCGCTTCGTCCTTGAGCCAGCCCGTGACCTTGCGGGCGAAGTCGAGCTCGGTGAACGCGCCGCCGAAAAGCTGCTTCTGCGCCGCCGCAGGGTCGAATGCTTCCAGTTCCGCCGGCTTCACCTTGTGCATGGCGCGGCGCTGGACGAACTGGCGCTTCACCGAATA
>DATDCR010000036.1:0-2188 GCA_036524215.1 Burkholderiales bacterium | reverse complement strand
GATCATCGACTCGGCGAGCACGATCGCGGAATGCATTCGCCTCGCGGCGGCCGATCTGGGCCTCGAGGTGCCGACGCCCGAGCAGGCGCGGCACGTCATCGGCCTTGGCTTGCACGACGCCCTGCGCTCGGCCGTGCCGGACCTTCGTGCAGAGCGCACGAGCGAGTTTGTCGCGCGTTATCGCGTTCACTTCCTCGCGCGCGAGGAGGGCATGGGTCTTTTCGGCGGCATGCGCGAGCTCCTCGATTTCGAGGCGAAACGCCGGCTGCTCGGCATCGCCACCGGCAAGAGCCGCCGCGGGCTCGATCGGTCGCTCCAGGAAACGCAGCTCACGAGCTATTTCCGGGCATCGCGCTGCGCGGATGAAACGCATCCGAAGCCGCATCCCGCCATGCTGCTGGAGCTGATGGAAGAGCTCGAGGTGGCGCCCGACAGCGTGCTCATGATCGGCGACACCTCGCATGACCTGGAGATGGCCCGCGCCGCCGGCGTCGATGCGCTCGCCGTGACCTATGGCGCGCACGCGGAAACCGGATTGCGCGCCTGCGAGCCGCGCGGCTGCGTGTCGAGCGTCGAGGAGCTGCAGCAATGGCTGACGAGCCAAGGCTGATCTGCCCTTCGTCGGCGCTCGTCGATTCGGGGCAGGGCGTGCGCTTCGAGGTGGAATATTTCGGCGAGACGGCGCCGGCCTTTGCCGTCCGCTACCGCGGGCGCGTGCAGGCCTACCTGAACCGCTGCGGCCACGTCGCGATGGAACTCGATTGGCAGGAAGGAGTATTTTTCGACTCCGACGGGCGCGATCTCCTCTGCTCGACCCACGGCGCGACTTACGAGGCGTCGAGCGGGCGCTGCCTCGGCGGCCCCTGCAACGGCACCCCGCTGGTGAAGCTGCGCGTCGAGGAGCGCGACGGCAACGTTTACTTCAAAGGATTCCAGGATGACTGACGGCAATGACGCTTGGGAACGCGAGCTGATCCGCAAGCTCGCATCGGATGCGATCGTCGAGCAGCGGCGACGGCGGCGGTGGGGGATCTTCTTCAAGTTCCTCACCTTCGCCTACATCACCTTCCTGCTCGTCGCGCTGATCGACTGGGAGGGCCGCGCCGACCTCGCCGGCGGCAAGAAGCACACCGCGATGGTCGAATTGTCCGGGGTGATCGCGCCCGGCACGGACGCGAGCGCGGAGAAGATCACCGCCGCGCTGCAGGCGGCGTTCAAGGACAAGAACACGCAGGGCGTCGTCATGCGCATCAATTCGCCCGGCGGCAGCCCGGTGCAGGCGCAGACCATCTACGACGAGATGCGCCGCCTGCGCAAGAAGTATCCCGACATCCCGCTGTACGCGGTGGTCGAGGATATCTGCGCGTCGGGCGGCTATTTCGTCGCCGCCGGCGCCGATCGCATCTATGTCAGCCCGTCGAGCGTGGTCGGCTCGATCGGCGTGCTGATGAACGGCTTCGGCTTCACCGGCCTCATGGACAAGCTCGGCGTCGAGCGGCGCCTCATCACCGCCGGCGAGAACAAGGGCATGCTCGACCCGTTCTCGCCGTTCGAGGAGAAGGACAAGCAATACATCAAGGGCCTGATGGCCGACATCCACCAGCAGTTCATCAAGGTGGTGCGCGAAGGGCGCGGCAAGCGGCTGAAGGAGACCAACGACATGTTCAGCGGCCTGATCTGGACCGGCGAGAAGAGCGTGCAGCTCGGCCTCGCCGACGGCTTCGGCAGCCTGGATTCCGTGGCGCGCGACGTGGTCAAGGCCGAGGACATCGTCGACTACTCGCAGAAGGAAGGCTTCGCCGAGAAGGTGGCGAAGCGCTTCGGTGCCTCGATGGCGAGCTCGCTCGCCGAATACACATTGCGCACCTTCGGGTCATTCCGCTAGGCGTATAGTCCGCCGTACCTCCTAGGAGGAGGACATGGTCTTGCGTCGGCGCGTCTTGCTGGCTGCCGTTGGCGGCCTATTCGGCTTTCGGCTGACCCGCGCTCTGGGTCAGGGCAAGACCTGGAAGGTGGGTTTCCTGGCCGGCTCGGCTCGACCAGCCAATGGGCTTCCGCCCGCGGCGCTGCGTCAGGCGCTCGCGCAGCTCGGCTTCATCGAAGGCAAGAACGTCGCGTACGAGGGAAGATGGGCCGAAGCGCAATTCGATCGACTGCCGCGTCTCGCCGCCGAGCTGGTGGAGCGCCA
>DATDCR010000035.1:0-4795 GCA_036524215.1 Burkholderiales bacterium | reverse complement strand
TCGCCTTCCTTGAGGGCGGTGCCGATCGAGGCAAGCTCGTCGCCGGTGGAGAAGAAGGCGACGCGCAGCCTGCGTTTGACCCGCACTTCGCCGATTCCCAGCGAGGCAATGAGCCCGAGCTCGGCTGGGCGCAAGTACTGGCCGTCGCTCAGCACCGGCACGCCGATCTTCAGGTCCTCGCCCGCGTAGCGCACGTTCTGGGCTCGCTTCTGTCCCGGAGGCACGACGATGCGTTCGCCTTCCTTGAGGGCGGTGCCGATCGAGGCAAGCTCGTCGCCGGTGGAGAAGAAGGCGACGCGCAGCCTGCGTTTGACGCGCACTTCGCCGATTCCCAGCGAGGCAATGAGCCCGAGCTCGGCTGGGCGCAGGTACTGGCCGTCGCTCAGCACCGGCACGCCGATCTTCAGGTCCTCGCCCGCGTAGCGCACGTTCTGGGCTCGCTTCTGCCCCGGCGGCACGACGATGCGTTCGCCCTCCTTCTTGACGACTTCCTGGATCACGACGGTATCGCTGCCGGCGGGCATCACCGCGCCGGTCATGACGCGCACGCACTGTCCCGGGCCGACGCGGCCGGCGAAAGGCTTGCCGGCGAGCGCGCTGCCGATTTCCTGCAGCGGCTGATCGAGATCGGCAAAGCGCACCGCGTAGCCGTCCATCGCGGAGTTGTCGTGGGCCGGGACGTTGATCGCCGGCACCACCTCCTGCGCCAGCACGCGACCGAGCGCTTTGCGCACCGGCACCAGCTCGGTATCCACGATCGGCGTGATGCACGCGCGCATCGCCTCGCGCGCCTTCTCGACATGCAGGGCGTCGGGATCGTAGCCATCGAGGCAGCTGACGATCCGGGAAATAGGGACAGACCCCATTTTTCTCATTTGCGAAAAATAGGGTCTGTCCCCATTTCCCCCAGCTCCTCGAGCGTGTTGATGTTGCGGAAGGCGTCGGCCTCGTCATCGAAGCTCACTTCCACCATCTTCAGGGCGGCAAACCATCTGTCGACCTTGCGATCGCCCCCGGCCAGGTACGCCTCCAGGCTGCCGGCGAGCGAGCGGCGCACGAGCGCGAATACCGGGTGCACCTGGTCGCCGGTCTTGGCGATTGCGACGTCCTTGTCGTCTCCCAGGTGCCGCCTCAGCCGCGCCACCAGATCCATCGGCAGGAACGGCGAATCGCACGGCACGGTGACGACGAGCGGCTCGCGCACGAATTTCAGCCCGGCATGCAAGCCGGCAAGCGGGCCGGCGAAGCCGCCGACTTCGTCGCTCACCACGCGGTAACCGAGCGCGCCGTAGCGATCGAGGTTCTGGTTGGCGTTGATGAGGATCTCGTCCACCTGCGGCGCGAGGCGCTCGAGCACGTGCTGGACCATCGGCTTGCCGTGCAGAAGCTGCAGCCCCTTGTCGAGGTTGCCCATGCGCCGGCCGAGGCCGCCCGCCAGCACGATGCCGCTCACCTTCACCGGCTTACGGTGCGCCCTTGCCGCCGCGCTCCATCAGCTCGCCACAGACGAGCCCCCGTCATGCCATTCTCCTCCGCTCGATTCGCAAACCATTCTGCCATAGCGCAAATGTGGGAAACTCGCCGCATGCGCTCCGGCCGCGCGCTCGCGCCCTTCCTCAATCTCGCGCACTTCCTCGACCACCTCGCGATGCTGGTTTTTCCGACCGTGGTGATCGCCCTGGCGCGCGAATGGAACCAGCCGTACGCCGAGCTGCTGCCGCTCACGCTCGGCGGCTTCATCGCCTTCGGCGCCTTCGCGCTGCCGGCCGGCTGGCTGGCCGACCACTGGAGCCGCTACCGCATGATGGTGATGTTCTTCCTCGGCATCGGCGCGGCGCTGATCGTCACCGGTTTCGCGCGCTCGGCCTGGCAGCTCGGCGTCGGCTTGACGCTGATCGGCACGTTCGCCGCGATCTACCACCCCGTCGGCATCGCGATGCTGGTCGCGGCGCCGACCAGGCTGGGTGCGGCCTTGGGCTGGAACGGGCTGTGCGGCAACCTCGGTCTCGCCGCCGCGGCGCTGATTTCCGGCGCGCTGATGGATCTCTGGGGCTGGCGCGTCGCGTTCTTCGTTCCGGGCGCGCTCTGCATCGCGGCGGGCCTCGCCTTCCTGGCCCTCGTGCCGGATCCGGGGCCGGTGCAGAAGACGTCCAGGTCCATCGGGCTGCACATCGACAGGAGCACCATGGCGCGCATCTTCGCCATCCTGCTCATCGCCACGGCGTGCGGCGGCGTGATCTTCAACTCCACCACCGTCGCCATGCCGAAGGTGTTCGACGAGCGGCTGCGCGAGCTTACCCAGACCAACTTCGGCGTCGGCGCGCTCGTCGCGTTCGTCTACACCATCGCTGCCTTCGCGCAGGTGGCGATGGGCGCGCTCATCGACCGCTTCGAGATGCGCCGCCTCATGATCGGCATCGCGCTGGTGCAGATTCCGCTGCTCGCGGTCGCCGCCAATCTCCAGGGCTGGGCCATGCTCGCCGCCTCGCTCGCGATGATGCTCGCCGTCTTCGGCCAGATCCCGCTCAACGACGCCATCGTCGGCAAGTACTGCGCGGACGAATATCGCGCCCGCGTGCTTGCCGTGCGCTACGTCGTATCGCTCGGGGTCGCCGCCGTGGCCGTGCCGCTGATCGCGGTGCTCCATCGCACGGAGGGCGGCTTCCGCAATGTCTTCTTGGTGCTCGCCGCGCTGGCGGCCGGCATGCTTGCCGCTTCGGTTTTCTTTCCGGCACGGCCGCACATGGCGGCCGCGTCGTCTACAGCGACATAGCAAAGGCGCGGCAGGGATTGTCCGGCTCGGCCGGACCCGCCGTCTTGCGGCGCTCGTAGAGCTCGTATAGGCGGCGTGCTTCGTCGCGATCACGCATCTGGCAGGCGAGGGCGGCGAAGTTGCGCGGGATCCACTCCGGCGCCTTGCCGTCTTTCTCCAGGTCGCGGAATCCTTGCTTCATGAGCGCCCAGTCGACCGCGCTGTCCTTCAGCGTCGCCTGGCCGTCGCCCGCGCCGCGGAAGTAGCGCTCGTAGGTCATTGCATACATCGCCGCGCCGCGCGTGCCCTTTGTGCGCTCGAGCGCGTAACGCGCGACGCCGTCCATTTCTTCGAACGAGCCGCCCCAGCGCGGGCTCGCGAAGGTCATCGCCACCGAGTAGAGCGGAAGGTACTCCGGCCAGGCGGCGGTCGCCCGCTCCAGCAGCCCGGGAACGGTGGGGCGCTTGTCCTGCCGGACGAACGCGATGCGCAGCTTCGCGAGATACCAGGGACCCATGCCCTTCACCTTCGGCGAGGCGGTGTCGAGCATCGCATCGGCCTCGTCGAGCTTGCGGTAGAAGATTGCCCAAGCCTCCGGCGTTACCGTGCTCGCATAGCCGCGCCCGCGCGCTTTCCAGGCCTCGTGATAAAGGACAAGGCCTTGGGCGAGCGGTGCATAGCCCTCGCGCCCCTTGGCTTTCGCCCAGCCCTCCGCCACGGCCTTCGCGCGCTCGCCCCACGCGTCGGAGAACGTGTCGAGCGACGCGAACCAGGCATCGAAGAGATACTCGCCCGAGTCGAAGCGCTCGCGCGAAAAGCCGACCTCGCGCTCGCCTTGCTCGATCAGGTCGTAGTCCTGCTCCGCGAGCAGCATATCGAGGTGATGCTTGGTCTCCGCGTAGTTCGGCCAGCGCGCCGGCTCTGCGCACATCGGCCCGTGCGGCAGCCCGTCGCCCGTTGGCAGGAAGCACTTGTTCGGGCGGTGGTCCCACGGAAAGCGCTTCGGCAATTGCGGCGGCACGGGCTGCGCAAGCGCGCTGCCGAAGACGAGCACGATCAGCATCGAAACGACGGCTTTCATGGCGACCCTCCCCTCGGATGTCATCCGAGCGGGATTGTCGTGCTAGGCGAGGGCGGTCGGCTGCGGCAAAGTGCGCACCAGGCGCTCCTTGCCCGTAAATGCCAGGTAGTGCTTGCCGCTCGCGCGGCCGAGCATCGTCAAGCCGACCTTGCGCGCGATCTCGTGGCCCATGTGCGTGAGGCCCGAGCGAGAGACGAGGAACGGAATGCGCATCTGGGCGCACTTGATGACCATCTCCGAGGTGAGCCGCCCGGTGGTGTAGAAGATCTTGTCGGAGCCGTCGATGGCGTCGAGCCACATGCGCCCGGCGATCGCATCGACGGCGTTATGCCGGCCGACGTCCTCGACGAACATCATGATCTCGGTGCTTTCCGCACCGGTCTCGCGCGCGAGCGCGCAGCCGTGCACCGCGCCGGCCTGCTTGTAGATCGTCTCGTGCTTGCGCACTTTCTCGATCAGATCGAAAAGCTGCGCGTCGGTGAGCCGCACGTCGTCGCGCAGGCGGACGTGGTCGATCTCCTCCATCAGGTCGCCGAACACGGTGCCCTGGCCGCATCCGGTGGTGACCGTCTTCTTCTCGAGGCGCGCGAGCTTGCGGCGCGGATGGCGCGTGGTGATGGCGACGGAGCTGGTTTCCCAATCGACCTGCACGGCGGCGATCTCACCGACCGAGTCGACCAGCCGCTGGTTGCGCAGGTAGCCGATGGCGAGCGCTTCGGGCGCGTGGCCGAGCGTCATCAGCGTCACGATCTCGCGCTTGTCCAGGTAGAGCGTGAGCGGATGCTCGCCGGCGATCGAGGTCGGCACCATCTCGCCGCGCTCGTTGTACGCCTCCACCTCGAAGGTGGCCGGCCGCGCGGCGTCGGTGAGCCGTGGCTTAGCCACCGATGTAGGACATCTCGACTTTGCGCAGCCTAGCCGTTTCTTCGGTGCGGATCTCGGAATAGCGATCGTCGCGCCGC
>DATDCR010000034.1:0-4364 GCA_036524215.1 Burkholderiales bacterium | reverse complement strand
ATTTCCTTTGAAAGAAGGGCGGTCATCGCCGGGCCGCCTCCTTTGTACGGCACGTGCAGCAGGTCGATGCCGGCACGCGCCTTCAGCATCTCCATGACGAGGTGGTGCTGGCTGCCGTTGCCGATCGAGGCGTAGGGCAGGGGCGGATTCGTCCGGCGAGCAAGAGCGATGAATTCCTGCAGGTTGGTCGCCGGCAGGTCCGCGCGCGCGACGAGCATCATCTGCGTGTTGACGAGCGTCGCGACGGGCGCAAGGTCCTTCAGGGTATCGAGCGGCATCGAGGCGAAGAGATGCGGCCCGATCACGATCTGCGCGTCGGCGGCGAGGTACAGCGTATAGCCGTCGGGCGGCGCTTTGGCCGCGAGCTCCGAGGCGATGTTGCCGTTCGAGCCGGGACGGTTGTCGACGATGAGCGGCTGACCGAGCGCTTCGCCGAGCTTCGGCGCGACGAGGCGCGCGAGCGTGTCGGTCGCGCCGCCCGGCGGGTTCGGCACGATCATGCGGATGGCGTGCGACGGGTACTGCGCCTGCGCGCCGCCGGCGAGCGCGAGCGCGGCGATCAGCCCAAGCCGAGCGAGGAAAGGAGCCATCCGGCGGGGAAGGGAAGATGCAGCAGCAGGTCGAAGAGGCCGTAGAACAAGCCCCAGACCGCCGCCGTGAAGACGATCGAGAAGAGCCAGCCTTCGTTGCTCTGCACGCGCAGGTAGAGGAACACCATCGCCGGCACCGCGATGAGGAAGCCGACGAGCATGATCAGGACGAAGAAGCCGAGCGCCCACGCCACGGCAATCCACGTGCGACGCATTGCGATATTGCGCGGTATGCCCTCGGCCTCGACGCTTTCCGCCGGCGCATCCTTGCCGAAGATGACCCACGCCGCTTCCGCGGCAGCGAGGAGAAAGAGCGGGATGCTGATGACCAGCGGGAAGAGCTTCGCCTTCAGCGGCCATGCCAGGGCGCTGAAAATCCCATAGGCGGTGAGCGCCATGATGGCGAGCGCCAGGCCGAGCGAGGCGCGGTTATGCATGCGCCGACGCCTTCTTGCGCCCGCGCCAGGCCTGGAAGGCCGGATAGAGCACCACCGCGACGGCGACGATGAGCAGGGCGACCACCACCGGGCGCTTGAGCCACGCCGCGTCGTAGCGCGCGACCGAGATGTACAGATAGTTCTCGGCGATCTTGCCGAGCACGAGGCCGAGGACGAGCGGCGCGCGCGGCCACTTTGCGATCACCATGAAGTAGCCCACCGCGCCGAAGATCAGCGTCACCAGGATGTCGGCATAGCTCGAGTTCGAGGTGTAGCTGCCGATGAAGACCAGCACCAGGATCACCGGCACGAGCAGGTGGCCCGGCACCGCGGTGAGCGAGGTCAGGCGGTTGAGCAGGAGGAAGCAGACGAGCACGGTGATGACGTTGGCGAGCACGATGGTCCACACCATCGAGAACGTGACCGTCAGGTGCGTGGTGAGCATGTCCGGCCCGGGCACCAGGCCAAGCAGGAAGAAGCCGCCGAGGAGGATCGCCATCGAGGTGCTGCCCGGCACGCCGAAGGCGATAGTCGGGATGAGCGCGCCGCCTTCCTTGGAGTTGCACGCGGCGCCCGGCCCGATGACGCCGCGCACGTCGCCCTCACCGAAGCGCTTGCGCTCCTCGGAGTTGCGCGCGCTCTGCGTGGCGTGGCCGTAGGCCATCCATTGCGCCACCGAGCCGCCGAGCCCGGGCGTGATGCCGATGAAGGTGCCGATCAGCCCGCAGCGCAGCGTGAGCCAGAAGTTGCGGAACACGTCCTTCACGCCTTCGAGCGCGCCGTGGCGGATGCTGCCCGGCGCGACGTTACCGGCGATCGACGTGCCGCGCACCACGAGCTCGACGATCTCCGGGATGGCGAACAGGCCGACCAGCACCGGGACGATGTCGAGCCCCTGCCAGAGATACATCGAATCGAGCGTGAAGCGGGCGATGCCGGCCTGCGGGTCCTGGCCGATCATGGCGAGGAACAGGCCCAGGCCGCCGGCCAGGAAGCCGCGCGCCATGCCGCGCGCGCCTTCGGCGCTGAGCGAGGCGATGAAGGCGAGGCCGACGATCGCCAGCATGAAGAGCTCGGGCGAGCCGAAGGTCAGCACCAGCGGGCGCACGATCGGGATCGCCAGCGCGAGCGCCGCGGCGCCGATCAGCGCGCCGACGAGCGAGGAGCCGAGCGCGGCGCCGAGCGCGCGGCCTGCCTCGCCCTTCTTCGCCATGGCGTGGCCGTCGAGGATGATGGCCGCCGTCGTCGCCTCGCCCGGCACGCCGAACAGCACCGAGGTGATGTCGCCCGTGGTGGCGACCACGGAGTGCATGCCGAGGAGGAAGGCGAACGCCTCGACCGGCTGCATGTTGTAGACGAAGGGCAGCATCAGCGCGAGCGTCGTCGCGCCGCCGAGCCCGGGCAGCAGCCCCACCCAGAAGCCGACCCCGATGCCGAGCAGCATGAAGGCGAAGGCCTTCCACTGCACGACCAGCAGCAGCCCCTGGATGAAGGCGTCGAGCATTTCCCTACTCGCCGAACTTCACGTACTTGCTGAACTCGTCGACGATGTCCTTCGGCTGGTTGAGCACGTCGCGCAGGATCGCCACGGCCTTGTCGCCGTCGGTGAAGTCCAGATCCATCTTGGCTTTCTTCTCCTCGGCCTTGAGCGCCGGGTCGTCGATCGCCTTGGCGAACGCCGTGCGCATCGTCTTGACGATGTCAGCCGGCGTTCCCGGCGGCATGACATACGGCCGCGCCACCTGCTCGGGGGCGGAGCGCAGCGCCATGATGGCCTTCGCGCGCGCATTGGGCGCGAGGTCCTCGTCGACCGGCAGGTTCTCGAGGCCGGGCTGCATGGCACGCGCGCGGATCACCGGGTGCACCAGGCCGCGGTCGATGAACGTGCGCAGCGAGGTCAGCGAGCCCGCGCGGCCGTCGGCCTCCTTGCGCTCGACCGCCAGCATGATGTCGGCGCTGGACGAGTAGCCGCTGACGATCTTGAAGTTGACGCCGACCAGGTCCTTGAGGAGCAGCGGGAAGTCGTAGGTGTTGGCGCCCGGCCCGGTCGAGCCGATGACGATCGGCTCCTTCGCCTTGCGCAGGTCGGCGAAGGTCTTGTAGGGCAGGTCGCTGCGGATGGCGAGGATGGTGGCCTCGTTCGCCGCCGAGCCGATCCAGGCGAACTTGGTCATGTCGAACTTCACGCCCTCCACTTTGGTGAGCTGCGCGATCGGCAGGTTGCGGTTGAAGGTGGCGATCGTCAGGCCGTCGGGCTTCGCCACGTTGTAAACGTGATTCGCGGCGACGATGCTGTTGCCGCCCGGCATGTTCTGCACGATCACGGTCGGCTTGCCGGGAATGTGCTTCGGCAGGTGGCGCGCGAGCAGGCGCGCGGTGGCGTCATAGCCGCCGCCGGGCTTGTACCCGACGACGATGGTGACGGTCTTGCCGGCGAAGTTCTGCGCTGCCGCTGCCATCGGTATGGCGGCGAGCGCTGCGGCGAAAAAGCGCGTCAGTTTCATGAACGGATCCTCCTACTCTTATGGTGGTGATGGTCATGGTCGTCGCCATGATCGTGGTGGTGCTTGAGATCTTCGGGCACGTCGGGAAAGAGCTCCTTCGACGAGGGCGCGGCGTCGCCGGCCCACTCGACGCCGCCGCGCTTGCGCGCGGCCTCGCGCAGGTCCTCGAACGTCAGGCGCGAGGGATCCTTGGCCACTTCGAGCCGCTGGGCGAGCGCGGCGAGGATCAGCTTCCTCACCTGGCGGCCGTTCCAGCCGACGCAGAGCGCCGCAATCTCGTGCAGCTCGCTGTGAGAATTGCCCAGCGGAGAAAGCGCGGGCCATTGCACGGCCAGCTCGTCGAGCGAGTGCTTGAGGATGTTGGCGATCGTCTCGACGTTCGGCAGCGCGAAATGCATGACGAGGTCGGCGCGCGAGAGGAAGGCGTCGTCGATGGCGTCGATGAAGTTGGTGGTGGTGACGAAGAGCACCGAGGGCAGCGTGCGCGCGATCTCGTCGATGCCGAGCATCACCGCGTCGGTGGCGCGATGCACGTCCACCGGGTTGGTCTCGAACGAGGCGCTGGTGCGGCGCACGGCGAAGCTCTCGACCTCGTCGATCAGCACCACGGTGTGCGGGCGCCGCGCCGCGAGCTCGGGAATCGTGTCCTGCAGCAGGCGCATGATGTTGCGCTGGCTCTCGCCCAGCATGTCGCTCGGAAAGGCATGCGGATTGATCTCCACCAGCGTGGTCGCGCCTTCGCGCGCGAGTGCCAGCGCGGCGACCTGGGCGAGACCGCGACCTAGCGTGGTCTTGCCCGTGCCCGGCGGGCCGGCGAGCACGATCAGGCCGTG
>DATDCR010000033.1:0-3762 GCA_036524215.1 Burkholderiales bacterium | reverse complement strand
GCGGCAGCTCGAGCCGATCACGAAGTTCCTGCGCCAGCGCTACGGCGAGCCGAGCGCGCACGATGCCGCGAGCGGGCGGCTGGAGTGGAAGAACAAGGCCGAGCGCGCCCGGCTGCACGCCGAGCCGGCGAACCGCCGCGCCTCACTGCTCGTCGGGCGGGGCAATTTCGAGCAGGAGCTTTACAAAATCCCATAACCCGGCAAGCGCGGCGTCAGGTTTGTCATGGGCGGTTTGTCACATGCCGGTGTGGTTGTATTAATTGATCAGGAATAAGTTTCGCCGGTAACACTGGGGGATCATGCGGCCCGCATGGTCTCTCTGGAATCGACTTCGCCGGGCTTCGGCAGGCCCGGCCCGGTGCAAGACGAAGAATCGGTCGATGCGCGGATGGTGGCGTTCATGCGCTGCCTGCTCGCCGCAAGCGCGCTTGTCGTCATCTACATCGATCCTTCGGAGCCCGCTCGCCTCGTCGAGCTGACGTATGCCTGCCTCAGCGCCTATCTGGTTTATGCCATCGCGCTGGCCACTCTCATCTGGTGGGGCAAACCCCTTCTGTCGCCGAGAGCCAGCCACTGGGTGGACGTGCTGTGCTATGCCGGCCTCATCGGCCTAACCGAAGGCACGAGCAGCATCTTCTTCCAGTTCTTTTTCTTCGCCATCCTCGTTGCCTCCTTCTCCTACGGCTTCAAGGAAGGGCAACGGGTTACGGCGGCGTCCGCCGTATTGTTCATCGTCGTCGGCCTCGCCGCCACGCCGCCGGCGAGCGGCTTCGAGCTCGACCGCACGTTGATCCGCCCGGTCATGCTGTTCCTGCTCGGCTACATGATCGCGTATTGGGGCGGTCACGAGCTTGCCTTGCGCAGAAGGCTGCGCCTGCTGCGCAAGGTTTCTCGCGTCGCCAATCCGCGCCTCGGTATCGACCACGCGCTGGTCGAGAGCCTGCGTCGCCTGGTGGAGTTCTACAACGCCGACCTCGGCTTCCTGGTGCGCGCGCCTTCCACCGGCGCGCCTTATCTCCTCTATCGCATCCAGGCGCGCTCTCCCCAGCAGCAGGCAGGGCCCGAGACCCTGAGCGAATCCACCGCTCGCCTTTTGATGGAGATGCCGCCGCGCGCCACGCTCGCCTATGGACCGCGCAAGCGTCCGGAGGATGCAGATCTCGCAGCGCAATGCGCACGCGTGGCGAACCTGTTGGGCACGCCGCATTTCATCACGGCGCCCTACCGCGAGCACGAAGGCCTGCATGGGCGCATCTACATCGCGGGCAAGCGGTCCTTCAGCTACGGCGAGGCCGATTTCCTCGCCCAGGCGGCGGAGCAGACCGGCGCGGCAATCGACAACCTGGCGCTGCTCGACAAGCTGATGGCGAACGCCGCGCAGCTCGAGCGCATGCGCATCGCGCGCGACCTGCACGACACGACGATCCAGCCATACATCGGACTGCGCCTCGGCCTGCAGGCGCTGCAGCGCAAAGTCCCGCCGGATTCGTCGCTCGCAGGCCCGGTGACTGAACTGCTCGGCATGACGTCCGCGGCCGTGGAGGATCTGCGCGGCTATGTGCGCAAGCTTCGGGACACGCACCCGCACCTCGGCACCGCGCAGCTCATCGACACGCTGCACGACCAGATCGCGCGCTATCGCAGCTTCTATGCGATCGACGTCGAGCTGCGCGCGGAGCCGCATCTCTCGTTGAGCGACCAGATCGCGGACGAGGCTTACCAGATCGTGTGCGAAGCCTTGTCCAACATCTACCGCCATACGCGTGCACGCAAGGCGTACGTCGAGCTCAAGCGCGACGGCGAATCGCTGCGCATAGAAGTCGGCAATGGACGCCAGCCGGGGGCGAGCGCGCGCTTCACGCCGCGTTCCATTACAGAGCGGGCGAAGGCACTCGGCGGAGCGGTCGACGTACGACTCGACGCGGGCGGCCTGGACGTGGTCGTCGTTCAAATACCCTTGTAATTCAAGCGCCATGCTCGCAGCTGAGTTATCATCCTGTCCGGGGCAAGGGGGGATGCACGTGCAGAGACCGATCCGCGTGATGCTCGTCGACGATCATCACTGCGTCCTTTGGGGACTTGAGAAGCTCATCGAGGGCGAGCAGCCCAGGATGGAGCTCGTGGGTAAAGCGCAGAGGCCTGCCGAAGCGCTCGCGATCGCCGCGCGTACTTCCCCGGACGTGATCGTGCTTGACCTCGACCTCGCCGGCGAGAACGGGGCCGACGTAATTCCTGCACTCCTGCAGCGCGCTCCGAGCCGCATCCTGATCCTCACGGGCAAGCGCGATCCAAAGATCCGCGATGCGGCCATCCTGCGCGGCGCCTGCGGCATCGTCGACAAGACGGATCCGGCCGAGATCATCCTGAAGGCGATCGAGAAAGTGCACGGCGGCGAGCTGTGGCTCGATCGCTCGACCACGGCGCGCGTCTTCGTCGAGATGGCGCGACCCAAATCGGCGAACGAGAGTCCCGTCGAGCGCAGGCTCGCCGATCTCACGCCGCGCGAGCGGGAAATCGTCGCGATGGTGGTGGCCACGCCGGGCGGCGACAACCGCAGCCTCGCGAAATTGCTCAACCTCGGCGAGCACACGCTGCGCAATCACCTGAGCCGCATCTACGACAAGCTCGGCGTGGCGAATCGCTTCGAGCTCTACCTCTTCGCCCAGAAGAACGGCATCGACCGGGCCGCCGCCTAGCGCGGCCTTCCTGCCCCATGACACTTGTCATGGCGTGCAGGACGTCACGCGGTACAAGCGTCATCAAAAATAAGTAGCTCCGTCTCATGGCGGGTGCTTCACGCCTGCGTAACGTGAAGCCATGGAATCGCCATGCTTTGCGCCCGGCTGAGAGACCACAGTGCCCCAGCCGCGCGAACGCAGATACGAGGTTCAACTGCCCGTCCAGTTCGCAGCAGGGGACGGCGTTGCCCGCAACATCAGCACGTCGGGCATTTACTTCGAGACGGATTCGCCGCTGAGCGCCGGCGCGGCGCTCAACTTCACGCTGGTGCTCGAGGAATCGCCCGCCGGTCCGATGCGCATGCAATGCGAGGCGCGCGTGGTACGCGTCGAGCGCAAGGATGGCAAGGTCGGCATCGGCGCGCAGATCATCAACATGAAGCTCGAGCGCGCGGACGCGAAGACCGCATGAGCATCACCGCACGCATCAACGCCAAATGTCACGTGACATCGATGCGTGACATTCGGCCAAGTTCTGTCAAAAGCAATTTTCGTTTTGTGTCGCGTGCTAAACAGCATGCGAGTTTCAAGCGCAGCAATTGCAGCAGCAGGGACCTGGATCTCCACGAAACAGCCCAATTGGGGACAGGGGAGGAAATGGCTGTTTTGTTCTGGACCAAGAACTCTCGACCAACGTAACTGAGAAAAGGATAGGCATATGGCGATTAGCTCAGTCTCTTTCACCAAGACGCCGCAGGCGGGCGACGATTCATACAACCTCACCGAAGACAGCCTGCTCTCCTCCAGCATCTACAACAACGTGACGAACATCCTCACGCTGGATGTGATGGCGAACGATCTGGGGGGCGCGGCGAAGAAGCTTTACTCGATCGACAACGGCGATTTCCTGAACGATCTCAAGACGAGCAACGTCAACACCGGCTGGGAGACCACGGATCACGGCAACAGGATCCAGATCGTCGATGGCAAGATCCAGGTCGATATTTCGCACGCCATCAGCGCGCTCGGCGCCACGGACCTGAACTCCCTCAGCGCCACGGATCACATCCACGACAGCTTCACG
>DATDCR010000032.1:0-3745 GCA_036524215.1 Burkholderiales bacterium | reverse complement strand
GACCAGGCGGCGACCGAGGACCAGCCCTTCGCCTTCGACGTGCCGGCCGGCGTTTTCGGCGATGCGGACGTGGGCGATTCGCTCGTGCTGACTGCCGGCCTGGCGGACGGATCGCCGCTTCCATCGTGGTTATGGTTCGATGGCGCGCGCTTTGGCGGCACGCCGCTCAACGCCGATGTGGGCAGCTACCGGATCCGCCTCACGGCGACCGATGGCGCGGGCGCCGCTGCGAGTGATGACTTCCAGGTCGTTGTCGCAAACGTGAATGACGCACCGGTCATCGCGCATGCGATGAAGCAGCAGATGTTCGAGGCCGGGACGCGGTTCTCCTTCGCCATCCCGCCCGGGACGTTCGCCGACGAAGATGCGGGCGATACGCTCACCATCGCTGCCGCGTCCGCCGGCGGCGATGCCCTGCCGGCATGGCTCAGGTTCGATCCGGGCACGGCCACCTTCAGCGGCATGACGAGCAGCAGGCTGAACGGCTTCTGGCCGATCGAGCTGACGGCAACCGATGCGTCCGGGGCGTCCGTTTCGACCGACTTCGGCCTCGTGATCTATGCGCAGGAAGGCGCGTTCGTGAGGGGCGACGCGCGGGACAACATCCTCTTCGGCGGAATCGGGGACGAGAAGCTCGAGGCCAAGGGCGGCAACGATGTCCTCTTCGGCGGGCTGGGCAACGACACGATGAAAGGCGGACAGGGGAACGACATCCTGCAGGGCGGGGAGGGCAACGACGCCCTGAAGGGCGGAAACGGGCGCGAGCTCCTCGACGGCGGCAATGGCGACGACACGATCGTCGCCGGCACCGGCTCGGATCTCATCGTCGGCGGCCGCGGCAACGACACCATTCGCACCGGCTCGGGAAGCGACGTGATCCTTTTCAACCGCGGCGATGGCGCGGATACCGTCATCGGGGATGGGCGCGGCGACAACACGCTGTCCCTTGGCGGCGGCATACGCGCCGGCGATCTCAGCCTGTCCAAGGCCGGCAAGGATCTCATCGTCGTCGCGGGCGAAGGCGATCGCATCGTGCTGAAGGACTGGTACGGGGGCAAGCACGACGTCCTGAATCTCCAGATCATCGAGGATGCGAGCGCGGAATTCGACGATCGCAGGGTGCGCGCCTTCGACTTCGCCGGCCTCGCCCGTGCCTTCGACGCCGCGCGGATGGAGAGCCCCGGACTCACGAGCTGGGCGCTCACCAACGCGCTCATGCAGCACCATCTCTGGAGCAGCGACGATGTGGCCTTCGGCGGGGATCTCGCGTCGTGGTACGCAGCGAAAGGCACGTTCGCCGGCATGAGCGTCGCGGCGGCGCAGGAAGCGATCGGCGCGCCGGGATTCGGCCGCGAAGCGCACGCGCTCGCGCCGTTCGCGGGACTGCAGGAAGGCTTGCTCAAGCTCGCGTGAGCGAGTTAGTGCCCTGACCCCGAATTACTTGCGCTTCAGCGTGTCGGTGAAGTGCTCGACGCCGCTGCGGCGCCACATGTAGAGCGCGATGCGCGCGGCGATGGCGCAGATCAGGATGCCGCCGAGCGCATAGGTCCGATGCTCGAGCGGCGCCTGTGCTTGTCCGAGCAGGCCTGCGGCGATGATGGCGAGCGGAATGGCGTTGTCGAACAGATAGTGGTGCCGCGGCCCCCCGTTCCCCATGCCGGGAATCTAAGCAGTGTGCGAGCGTGTGGAGTTGATCCGCATCAGAAGTCTTGAAGAGTTAGTGCCCTGACCCCGAATTAGTCCCACGACCCCGAATTAGTCCCAGGAGAAGCGGTAGAAGAGGCCCCAGCCGCTCGAGGTGCCGGTCTCGGCGCGAAGGGACCAGCGCCGGCCGAGGGAGTAGTCGAGCTTCACCAGGTTGGAGGCGACGGTGCCGAGGCCCTGCTCGTAGCTCACGTAGAGCTTGTCGGAGAGGCGCTTGCCGAAGGCGAGGACGCGGTCCTGCACCTCGCCCGAGCCGCGGAAGGAGACTTCGTCGAGGCCGAAGCTCCGCGCGAGGCGCCGGTCGAGCGGCAGGCTGTCGCCGCGCGAGAGGAGCGCGCCGGCTGCGGCCTGCAGCAGGCCGAGGTCCGCCTTGGTCGCATCGGTCGGCGCGCGGCCGAGCACCAGCCACGACAGGCGCTCGCCTTCGGACACCGGCGGCTGCGAGACGAGCTGCACGCGCGGCGCGCGCACGGTGCCGGAGATCTGCACGCCGGCCTCGACCGCCTGGTTGCGCCGCCACGCCGTGATCTGCAGCGCCGGGTTGTTGATCGGCCCGTCGAAGATGAGCACGCCCGGATCGACCTGCAGCTGCTGGCCGTAGGCGAAGTAGGTGGCATTCACCGTCTGCAGCCGGCCGTAGGCGCGCAGCTCGCCGTCCGCGGTGGTCTTCACGTTGACGCGTCCGCCGAGCTTGCCTTCGAGGCCCTGCATGCGCACGCTCAGGTTCGAGCCGAGGTCGAGGTCGACGTTGAGCTGCACCGGCACCACCGTCTTCTGTTTCGCCACCGAGCGCGGCTGCCCCGCGATGACGACGTCGTCGCCGAGCTTCGGGATGCGCTCGCGCTCGATCTCGAGGTGGCCGCGCTCGGCGCGCAGCTCGCCCGAGAGCGTGAGGCGCTTGCCGTCGAAGCCGGCTTCGCCTTCGCCCGAGGTGACGAGCCGCATGTCGGGGCGCTCGAGGAGCGAGAAGTCGCGCGCCTGCCAGGTGAGCTTGGCGTTGCCTTCGGCGAAGCGCAGCGGCAGCGTGCCGGTGGCGGTGAAGGTCCCTTCGCCCGCCTGGATCTTGAAGCGCTCGACCTGCAGCACGTCGCCGTCGAGCCGTGCGCGGAGCTCGCCGTTCTTGAGGTACACGCCGAAGGGCGGGTAGTCGAAGGCGATGGCATCGCCGCGGATGCCGGCGGTGAAGACCGGCTTCTCGAGCGTGCCGCTGGCGGCGAAATCGGCCGACACGCGCCCGTCCATGCGCGCGTCGGGCAGGAGCGGCTGCGCGAGAAGGCGCGCGTGAGCGAGCTCGACCTGGCCCTGCATCAGGAACGGCGAGTGGATGCCGATGCCGAGCGGCCCGGCATCGGCGTCGCGCGCGAGCTGGCCGGCCACCGCGGCGGTGGCGAAGCGCGAGACGAGGTCGAGCCGCGCGCCGACGCCCGCGTTGGTGAAGCGCGCGTCGAGCGCGATGCTCTGCAGGCCGAGCTCGACCGGCCGCTCCTGCAGCCAGGCGAGGTCGCCGCTCGCGCGGCGCAGGCGCAGCGTGCCGTCGACATCCGGCGCGGCGGTGATCGCCCACTGCCCGTCGAGGAGCAGCGTGCCGCGCAGCTTGTCGCTCATGCCGGCCGCCGCGATCAGCCATTGCGCCGGCAGGCCGGTGAACTCGCCGCTCGAGGCGACGCGCGAGCGCGACCACGCGACTTCGCGCACGAGAAGGCGGCCTTCGCCGACGCTCGCCTCGAAGCGTCCGAGCTCCACTTTCCCGCGCGCCACCTTCAGCGGCGCCGGCGCCCTCAGGTGGAACGGCACCTTGCCGCGGCCGTCGAGCGAGGCGATCTCGCCGCTCCACAGGCCCTCGGCGAAGCCGCCGCGCAGGCGCGCCTGGACCTGCGCTTCGTTCACCGCGGCGTCGACGCGGCCCTCGTGGCGCGCGAGGGTGCCGCTGATGTCGGCCACGGCACGGGTCGCGCGCAGGCCATGCGGCAGGCGCAGGTCCTGCGCCTCGGCATGGATGACCGCCTGCGGCACGCTCCACGTGCCGCTCAGCGTGCCGCTC
>DATDCR010000031.1:0-7488 GCA_036524215.1 Burkholderiales bacterium | reverse complement strand
CGCGAGGCGTTTCGCGCCATTGCCGAGCGCGTAAGCGCGCTCGCGAAGCTCGATCTGGAGGGCTGCCTGGTGCAGGAGATGGTAGCCGCCGATGCGGAGATCATCGTCGGCTCGCGCTGGGATGCCCAATTCGGGCCGATGCTGCTGGTGGGCGTCGGCGGCACGCTGGTCGAGCTGCTGAAGGACGTGCGGCTGGTGCCGGCGCCGATCAGCGCCGAGGCGGCGGCGGAGTTGCTGCGCTCGCTGAAGCTCGCTCCTCTGCTCGCCGGTTATCGCGGCAGGGCGCCGGTCGACCTGCAAGCCGCCGGCGCGGTGATCGCCCGCATCAGCCAGCTCGCCGCCAATCTCGGGGCACGGCTCGCCGAGCTGGACGCGAATCCGCTGCTGGTTCGCGGCACGCGCGCCGTCGTCGCCGATGCGCGCGCCGTTCTCGCTGAATGAATCAAACAAATGGAGCGCCCATGAGCGTCCTGCTGTACGAATCGAAGGACCAGATTGCCACCATCACCATCAACCGCCCGGACAAGCGCAACGCGCTGAGCGAGGAGGTGTGCGTCAAGCTGCGCGAGGCCTGGCAGCGGTTTTCCTCGGGCGACGATCGGGTCGCGATCATCACCGGCGCGGGTGACCTCGCGTTCTCGGGCGGAGCCGACCTGGCCGATCTGCCCAAGGCGTTCTGGCAATGCGTGCCGGGGATCGGCGTACAGGTCGAAAAGCCGGT
Organism: Burkholderiales bacterium; assembly: GCA_036524215.1. GTDB lineage: Bacteria > Pseudomonadota > Gammaproteobacteria > Burkholderiales > SG8-39 > SCGC-AG-212-J23. The sequence goes on along the minus strand of DATDCR010000031.1, from coordinate 6,767 downwards.
GATCGCCGCGCTTTCCGGCTGGTGCGTCGGCGGCGGCGTGGTGCTGGCGATGATGGCGGACCTCGCGATCGCCAGCAAGACGACGCGCCTGCTCTACCCGGAAGCGAAGGTCGGCATCTTCGGCGGCGTGATGGCCGGACTGGTGTCGCGTATGCCGCACAAGGTCGCCATGGAGTTCATGCTGATGGGGGAGGAGTTGAGCGTGCAGCGCGCCTACGAAGTAGGCTTCGACAATCGCATCGTCGAGCCGGGAAAGCAGATCGTGGTGGCGCGAGAGTACGCAGGCAAGATCGCCGCCAATGCTCCCCTGGTTCTGCAGACCATCAAGCGCTTCGCGCTGGCCACGGTGCCGCAGGGGCCGGCGGAGCGCTTCTATCCGGACGTAGGGCGGCTGGCCGCGATCATGGCGAGCGCCGACAAGGATGAGGGCGTGGCCGCCTTCCGCGGAAAGCGAAAGCCGAAATTCAGCGGTCGCTAAGCCGTCCCATCAAGCCGGCTTGTGGGCTCGCTGTTCAACCGGGCCGCCGCGCTTCTTCCACTCCGTGAAGCCGCCCTCGAGGTGGCAGACGGGCTCGAGGCCCATGTCCTGCACGGTGGCCGTGGCGAGCGCCGAGCGCCAGGCGGCGGCGCAATAGAAGATGAACTCCTTGCCGCTGCCGAAGATCTCCTTGTAGTACGGGCTCTCCGGGTCGACCCAGAATTCCAGCATGCCGCGCGGTGCGTGCAGCGCGCCGGTGATCATGCCGTCGCGCTCGAGCTCGCGCACGTCGCGCAGGTCGACGAACACCACGTTCGGATTGCCGTGCTTGGCGAGCGCCTCGGCGACCGGGATCGCGCGGATCTTGCGGCTCGCTTCCTCGACCAGTTGCTTGCAGCCCTTGACGATTGGCATGGTTCCTCCTTTATTCGGGCTCGATGCCGGCGGCCTTGATGACGCGGCCCCACTTTTCGGACTCTGCCGACTGGAACTGCGCGAGCTCCTGTGGCGTGGTCGTGAACACGTCGGTGCCGGTCGTCCGATAGAACGTCTGCGCGGCTTCGCTCTTCGTCGCGGCGACCAGCATGGCATGCACGCGCTCGACGAGCGCCTGCGGTGCCTTGGCCGGCAAGTAAGCGGCGAACCAGTAGGTGAGCTCGTAGCCCTTTACGCCGGCTTCGTCGATAGTCGGCACGTCCGGCGCGAGCGGCGAGCGCTTCGGCCCGGTCATGCCGAGTGCGCGCACCTTGCCGGCCTTCACCTGCGGCAGGCCGGTTGCGGTGTCGGTGAACATCATGTCGATCTGGCCACCGAGCAGGTCGTTCAGCGCGAGCGGATTGCTCTTGTACGGGACGTGCAGCAGCTTTACGCCGGCCATCTGCTGAAAGAGCTCGCCCGAGACGCGGCTCGCCGAGCTGCCGCTGCCGAAGCTCAATTGTCCCGGCTTTGTCTTGGCAAGCTTGATCAGCTCGCCCACGGTGTGCGTTTCGAGAGTGGGACGCACGACGAGCACGTTGCCGCCGCGGCCAAGCGCAGTGACGGGCGTGAAGTCCTTGACCGCGTCGTACGGCAGCTTCTTGTAAAGGTGCTGGTTCGCCGCCTGCGTGGTGTTGGTCGTGACGAAAACGGTGTAGCCGTCGGGCGCCGCCTTTGCCACCTGTTGCGCGGCAATGAAACCGTTCGCGCCCGCCTTGTTGTCGGTGACCACCGGCTGCTTGCCTTGCGCGCTGAAGTCCTGCGCCACCGCGCGCGCGATCTGATCGGTCGCGCTGCCGGCGGCGAACGGCACCACGAAGGTGATCGGCTTCGTCGGATACGTGGGTTGCGCGTGCGCTGTAACGGCGAGCGCAACGACCGCGGCGCAAAGCATCTTCATGCGGATTCCTTTCTCAGCCGAGGGAGTCGAGCGCGTTCTTTACCACGAGACCGAGCGCCGTGTCGCCTTCGATCACCATGCGGCGCGAGAAGAACAGCGTGTCCGGGTCTTCGCGGCGCAGCGCGAGCGCAAAATAGTCCTCGAGCTTCGCGCGGATCGTGACGTCGGCGCGGCCGAAGGCCGGCAGGATGAGCGGTCCGAGCAGGGTGAGCTGCGGCCCGTGGCCGATCTCCTTCAGCTCGAGCCTCAGCACCCGGCCTTGCAGCGGCTCGAGCGCGGCGTGGAAGTTGCGCAGCATCTGCAGCGGATTCATGCCATCTCCCTACCCGCGCGCGCATGCCAGAAGCCGTTGGCGAGCGCCGCGCCGGGCATCAGCGCCGCCACGCGCTGGCGTGCCTCGGCGGCGGAGATTTCCCCGTTGCAGGCCGCGCGCCAGCTGCGCAGCAGCTCGATGGTGCCGCTCGATTGCGGACTGATGCGCACGATGTCGATGCCCGCCTGGAGCAGCGGGCCGGTATCGCCGATGAGCGAATGCACGGTGTGCGACAAGGTCTGCACGCCGTTCAGGGCGAGGAAGGCATCGCCTTCCTGCGTCTTCGCCTCCATGCCGTCCGGGAAGTCCAGGCAGGCATAGCCGCAGTCTTCCTTCTGCCGGTTGTAGCGGCGCGCCGTGAAGCAGCGCGCCGAGAGCGCGAGGGGCATGCGGCCGTGGCCGAAAACCTCGACCTCGACGCCCGCGGCGCGGGCGGCGGCCATTTCGGCGACCAGGCTGCCCGGCGCTTCGAGCGGCGCCACCCAGCGCGTCGCGCCGAGCTCCGCCAGCAGCGACAGCGTCTGCGGGTTGTACACGTTGAGCTGCGGGCCGGCGACCCAGCCCTCGGCGCCCGAGAGAAGGCGCACCGCGCCCCAGTCGTTCGCCTCGACGCGGAAGCGCCCGTTCGCCACCGTGCGGCGCACGAGCTTCAGGTCGCCTTCCGATTCGGTGAGGGCCTGCGCGGAAAGCACGACCTGCTTGCCTGCCGCGGCGAGCGCGCCCGCGACCGCGAGCCAGTCCTCGAAGCTCACTTCGTGGCGGCGCGAGCAGACGACTTCGCCCAGATAGACGATGTCAGCCGCGCTCGTGCCGACCTGGCGGTAAAAGTCGAGCACCGTGGCGCGCGGCCAGTAGTAAAGCAAAGGCCCCAGGGCGAGCTTCATTTCCATGGCCGCGAGAAGGCGCCGAGCGTGTGCTGGCTGCCTTCGGCATGGCGATCGAGCGCGGCCATCCAGGAGGCGCGCGGCGAGAACTCGCCCGCCTTCCACGCGTCGATCGCTTCGCGCCAGACGCGCGTCACCTGCGCCACATAGGCCGGGCTGCGCTGCCGCCCCTCGATCTTGATCGCCCGCACGCCCATGCGGCCGAATTCGGGAATCATCTCGAGCGTATTCAGGCTCGCCGGCTCCTCGAAGGCGTGATACGTCTCGCCTTCCACGACGTAGCGCCCCTTGCACACCGTCGGATAGGCGGCGCGCTCGCCGGCCGCGTAGCGGTCGATGAGGATGCCGCTCAGGCGCGACTCGAGGCCGCGCGGCGTTTCCTGCCAGCGCACGGCGTGCGCAGGCGAGCACGCGCCGCCCATGTTGGGCGAGGTGCCGCAGGCGTAGCCCGACAGCGAGCAGCGCCCTTCGACCATCACGCAAAGGCCGCCGAAGCCGAACACCTCGATCTCGACCTGCGTGTTGCGCACCACCAGGTCGACCTGGGCGAGCGACAGCACGCGCGGCAGCACGGTGCGCTTGACGCCGAAATGCTGGTGGAAGAAGTTGATCGCCTCGTAGCTGGTCGCCGAGCCCTGCACCGAGAGATGCAGCTCGAGCTTCGGGTGGGCGAGGCGCGCGTAGCGCATCAGTCCGGCGTCGGCGACGATCACCGCGTCGGCCCCGAGGTCGACCACGCGGTCGATGGCGCTCGTCCAGCGCGACCAGTTGCCCGGCTGCGGATAGGTGTTGACGGCGAGCACCACGCGGCGGCTGCGCCGGTGCGCGTAGTCGATGCCCTGCCGCAGCGTGGCGTCGTCGAAATTGAGGCCGGGGAAGTTGCGCGCATTGGTGTCGTCGCGCAGCCCCGCATAGACCCAGTCGGCGCCGTTGTCGACGGCGGCCTTGAGGGCCGGCAGGCCGCCCGCGGGACAGACCAGTTCCACCGCGGGCGATTCTAGGGAGCGCGCTGCGCCCCACTGTTGATCTGGATCAGATCGGGGACCCGCCGCGCGGGGCCATCATCGGCGAGGAGAGGAGCTCCCATGAAAATCGACGCGTTCACCCACATCTTTCCGAAGCGCTACTGGGACCGCATGCTGCAGGTCTACCCGAACGGGCGCGACATGCACAAGCGCGTGCGCGCGATCCCGAGCATCATGGATCTCGACGTGCGCTTCCGCATCATGGACGAATTCGGCGACGACTATCGCCAGATCCTCAGCATCGGCTCGCCGCCGATAGAGGCCTTCGGCGATCCGGCGACCACCATCGAGATGGCGAAGATCGCCAACGACGGCATGGCCGAGCTGGTCGAGCGCCATCCCGAGCGCTTCGCCGGCTTCATCGCCTCGCTGCCGATGAACGACATCAACGCGTCGGTCGCCGAGGCGAAGCGCGCCATCGAGAAGCTCGGCGCCTGGGGCGTGCAGGTGTTCTCCAACATCAACGGCCGCCCGCTTTACCGTCCGGACACGCTGCCGCTCTTCGACCTCATGTCGAAGTACGACCTGCCGATGTGGATGCACCCGGCGCGCGGGGCGGACGTGTCCGACTACCGCGGCGAGTCGAAGAGCCACTACGAGATCTGGTGGACCCTCGGCTGGCCTTACGAAACCAGCGTTGCCATGGCCCACATGGTGTTCGGCGGCCTGTTCGATCGCCATCCCGGCTTCAAGCTCATCACGCACCACATGGGCGGCATGATCCCGTACTTCGAAGGCCGCGTCGGCCCGGGGTGGGACGTGCTCGGCGCGCGCACCTCCGACGAGGACTACCGGCCGATCATCGCCCACATGACCAAGCAGGGCATGCGGCCGGTCGACTACTTCCGGCGCTTCTACGCCGATACGGCTCTCTTCGGCGCTCTCGAGGCGACGAAATGCGGCCTCGGCTTCTTCGGCGTGAACCGCTGCGTGTTCGCGTCCGATGCGCCTTTCGATCCCGAAGGCGGCAGCATGTACATCCGCGACACGATCCGCATCATCGACCGTCTCGATCTCTCGCCCGCCGAGCGGCACGCCCTCTACGAGGGGAACGTGAAGCGCCTTTGCCATCGCGCGAAGCACGTGGTCGAGGCGATTTGACGCGCATACGAAGAACGGCATGAGCTACAACGCCGCCGTAGATCTGGTCGAGCGCAACCTGGCTGCCGGGCGCGGGGCGAAGACGGCGTTCGCCGACGATGCGGGCAGCCTGACCTACGCCGAGCTCGCCGAGCGCGTGGACCGCGCCGCCAATGCGCTTCGTTCCCTGGGCGTGCGCCGGGAAGAGCGTATCGGCATCGCCATGGTCGACTGCTGCGACTGGCCGGCGCTTTTCCTGGGGGCGATCAAGGCGGGCATCGTGCCGGTGGCGATGAACACGCTGCTCACGCGCGCCGACTACGAGTACCAGCTCAAGGACAGCCGCGCCCGGGCGCTCTTCTTCTCGGCGCCCTTCGCCAAGACCTTCGAGGGCATCCGCAGCGCCTGTCCGGACCTCGAGCATGTGGTGGCGCAGGCGGAGCTGCAGCAGATGCTCGCGAAAGCGCAGCCCAAGGCGAAGGCCGCCGCCACGCTCGCCGACGACATCTGCTTCTGGCTCTACTCCTCGGGGTCCACCGGGGCGCCCAAGGGGACGGTGCACCTGCACTCGCACCTGATCGCCACGGCTGAGCTCTATGCGAAGCCGATCCTCGGCATCCGGGAGTCCGATGTCGTCTTCTCGGCCGCCAAGCTCTTCTTCGCCTACGGCCTTGGCAACGCGCTCACCTTCCCGATGTCGGTGGGGGCCACGACGGTCCTGATGGGCGAGCGCCCGACGCCGGAGTCGGTGTTCAAGCGCCTGACCCAGATGAAGCCCACCATCTTCTACGGCGTGCCCACGCTGTACGCGGCGCTCCTGGCGCACCCCGCTTTCCCCAAACGGGAGGACCTCAAGTTAAGAATCTGCACCTCCGCGGGCGAAGCGCTGCCCGCCAACCTGGGGGAGCGCTGGACCGAGAAGACGGGCGCGGAGATCCTGGACGGCATCGGCTCGACCGAGATGCTGCACATCTTCATCTCGAACCGCCCGGGGGAGGTGAGGTACGGCACCACCGGCAAGCCCGTGCCGGGCTATGAAGTGCGCCTGCTCGATGAAGAGGGCAGGCTCATCACGAAGCCCGGGGAGCTTGGCGAGCTGCAGATCAGCGGGCCGACCTCCGCGCTCATGTACTGGAACCAGCGCGAGAAGACGAAGAGCACCTTCCAGGGGCCGTGGACGCGAAGCGGCGACAAGTACAGCTTCGACAAGGACGGCTACTACACCTACGGCGGGCGCTCCGACGACATGCTGAAGGTGGGCGGGATCTATGTCTCGCCGGTGGAAGTGGAGGCGGCGCTGGTCACGCACGAGGCGGTGCTCGAGGCGGCGGTGGTGGGCGCCGAGGACCCGGAGAAGCTGGTGAAGCCCAAGGCGTACGTGGTCTTGAAGGCAAACAAGCAACCGAATGAAGAGCTCAAGGCCGCCTTGCAGCAGCACGTGAAGGCGAAGCTCGCGCCCTACAAGTACCCGCGCTGGATCGAGTTCATTCCCGAGCTGCCGAAGACGGCCACCGGAAAGATCCAGCGCTTCAAATTGCGCTCCGGTACCTAGGTCGTTTGACGTGCATCAACACCCGCGGCCGCGGGCAGGTTCACATTCGCGAAGCAGAGG
>DATDCR010000030.1:0-6431 GCA_036524215.1 Burkholderiales bacterium | reverse complement strand
CGTAGCGCAACGTTAGCCGCCGCTCGCCCGCGAGTCGTCAGAGAACCGTGTGCGTTCGGTCGAGCTTCAGTCGCCTTGCCGCAGCGCTTCGAGATAGCCCAGGAGCGGCTCCAGCCCGTGCGCATCCAGGAGAGAGCGAATTGCGCGGTTGCCCACTCTGGGGTACTCGCGGGCGCATCGAGCGCTGGCGGTCACACGCACATCCTTTTGCCTTAACGACTTAGCGCCGGAAACCTGTGTTTCCCCATCGACCCTACGTTCGTAAACCTACGGCTAATCAGGGATCCAGAAACTCTGTCACGACTTCAGCGAACCGCGCGGGCATCTGGTCCGGGAACGGCACCATCGCGCCCTCGACTTCGACGTAGCGAGCGCCTTTGATGCGATCGGCGAGGGGGCGGGCGGCGGGGAAGGCGTAGGGGTCTGCCTTGGGCGCGATGATGAGCACCGGGCAGCGTATCAGCGGCAGGCGCGTTTCCATCACGTAGCGGCCGACCACGGCGTGGCCCTCGGCGGCGCGAGGGCCGGCCTTCAGGCAGTCGACGATGAAGCGCTCCAGCAGATCGATGTTGCCTTCGGGGTAGAAGGCCTGGCGGATGCGCCAGAGCTCCGTGAGATGTGAGCCGTCGAATTTGCGCTCCGCGTTGTCGATGCGGCCCGGCTTGGAATGACGCTCGCGGAATTTCGCATCGGTGAAGGCGGAGGCGGAGAGGACGGCGGCCTCGATGCGGTCGGGGTAGGCGGCGGCGATCTCGGTGGCGATGACGGCGCCGGTGTGGTGGCCGACGACCGAGAGCTTCTTGATGCCGAGCGCGTCCATGAGGCTCATCGCGACTTCGGCCCAATGCTCGATCGTGTCGTTGCCGAGCGGCGGCTTGGAGGAGTCGCCGTAGCCGATGGTGTCCATCGCGATCGCCTGGAAGCGCTTGCCGAGGAGCGGCAGCACGTCGCGGTATTCGTCCCACGAGCGCGGCGTCTGGTGCAGGAGCAGCACCGGCTTCCCGCTGCCGGCGATGGCGCAGTGGATGGTGCCGGCGGGGACGTCGACGAAGCGGCGGGTAATCATTCGAGCATCTTTCCCGGGTTGAGGATGCAAAGCGGATCGAGCGCCTGCTTGATGGCGCGCATCACGCCGAGCGCGCCGGCGCCGTGCTCGGCGGCGAGGAACTGCATCTTGCCCATGCCGATGCCGTGCTCGCCGCTGCAGGTGCCGTCCATGGCGAGCGCGCGGCGCACGACCTGGTCGTTCAGCGCCTTTGCGGCGGCGACCTCGGCGGGGTTGTCGCCGTCGACGAGCATCGGCAGGTGGAAGTTGCCGTCGCCGACGTGGCCCACGACCATGGTGGGGAAGGGCGCCTTTGCCGCGTCCTCGCGAGCGCCGGCGATGCATTCGGCGAGGCGCGAGATCGGCACGCAGACGTCGGTGGCCCAGGCGCGCGCGCCGGGGCGAAGCGCCATCGCCGCGTAGGCGGCCTTGTGGCGCGCTTCCCAGAGCTTCGCGCGCTCGGCGTCGCCGCTCGCCCACTGGAAGTCGCCGCCGCCGTGCTCGGCGCAGATCTCGCGCACCGCGGCCACCTGCTCGGCCACCGCGGCCGGCATGCCGCCGAACTCGAGGAAGAGCGTGGGCTTGCGCGGATAGTCGCGCTTGCTGTAGCGGTTGATGGCTTCCATCTGCAGCTCGTCCATGAACTCGATGCGCGACACCGGGATGCCGAGCTGCATCACCTGGATCACCGCCTGCACCGCGCCGGGGACGTCGGCGAAGGGCACGACGGCGGCCGACAGGGTCTCGGGCACGCCGTAGAGGCGCACGGTGAGCTCGGTGATGACGCCGAGCGTGCCCTCGGAGCCGACGAAGAGGCGCGTGAGGTCGTAGCCCGAGGAGGACTTGCGCGCGCGCGTGCCGGTATGGATCACCTCGCCGGAAGCGAGCACCACGGTGAGCGCGAGCACGTTCTCGCGCATCGTGCCGTAGCGCACGGCGTTCGTGCCGGAGGCACGCGTCGCCGCCATGCCGCCGATGGTGGCGTTGGCGCCGGGATCGATCGGGAAGAAGAGGCCGGTGTCGCGCAGATGCCGGTTCAGCGCCTCGCGCGTGATGCCGGCCTGCACGCTGACGTCGAGGTCCGGCGCGCGGACCTGCAGGACCTGGTCCATCGCCGTGAAGTCGATGCACACGCCGCCGTGCAGCGCCGAGATGTGGCCTTCGAGCGAGCTGCCCGCACCGTAGGGCACCACGGGAATGCGATGCTGCGAGCAGAGCTTGAGCAGGGCCGCGACCTCATCGGTTGAACCAGCCTTGACGACGACGTCGGGCGCGTGCGCGGGGTGGTAGGACTCGTCGCGTCCGTGCTGCTCGCGCACCGCCTTCGCGGTGAGCACGCGATCGCCGGCGATTTTCTTCAGGCCGGTGATGAAGCCGGCGTCGACCGCGCCGTAGCTCGTCATTTCGTGGCGAGCGCCGCGGCGACGTTGGCGGCCTTCACCGGGCCGAAGCCGCGCATGCGTGCGGGAAGCGCGGCAAGCTCGACCGCCCTTGCGTGGCTCTCGGGCGTAAGGCCGGCGAGCGCCTCGCCCATCTCGCGCTCGTAGTCGGCGAGGAGCTTGCGCTCGAGGCGCCGCTCGGCGGTGTGTCCGAAGGGATCGAGCCAGGTGCCGCGCAGGCCGCGCAGGCGCGCGAGCACCGAGAGCACGGGCCCGAGCCACGGGCCGAAGCGGTACTTCCGCGGCCGGCCGGTGTTGGGGTCGGTGCGCGCGAAAAGCGGCGGCGACAGGTGATAGCGCATGCGCCAGGGTCCCTCGAAGCGGCTCTCCAGCTCGCGCCGGAACTCGCCGTCGGTGTAGAGGCGCGCCACCTCGTACTCGTCCTTCACCGCGAGCAGGCGGAAATAGCCGTCGGCGACGGCGCGCGCGAGCGCATCGCCGGAAACGCACGTGGATTCGGCCACGCGCGCCTTGGCGACGAACGCGAAATAGCGCTGTGCGTAAGGCTGGTCCTGGTAGGCGGTAAGGAAGGCGACGCGATGGGCGATGACGGCGTCGAGATCTTCAGCCACCGGGGCGCCCGGGTTCACGATCGAGCTGATCTTCGAGAAATCGTGCACGGCCATTCGCCCGAGCGCGAAGGCGCGCTGGTTGGCCGCGGCGGCATTGCCGTTGAGGTCGATCGCCTTCTCGATCGCCGCGCGCGACAGCGGCAGCATGCCGCGCTGCCACGCCGCGCCGAGCAGCACCATGTTGGCGAAGATGGCGTCGCCGAGGAGGCGCTCGGCGATCCTCGTCGCGCTCACCGTGCTCACCGCATCGGCGCCGACCGTGCGCTCGATCGCGCAGCGCAGCGGCGTCGAATCGAATTGCACCATCGGATCGAGCCGCTGGTTCAGCGTCGGCACTGCGTCGCTGTTGAGCATCGCCTGGGTGCGGTTGGGCGCGAGCAGGGAAAGCGTGGACGACTCGGCGCTCACCACGAGGTCGCCGCCCATCAGCAGGGTGGCCTGGCCGTCGGCGATATGGGTGCCGTGGAGCTCGCCGGGACGCTCGGCGAGCCGGATGTGCGACGACACCGCGCCGCCCTTGCGTGCGATGCCGGTGTTGTCGAGCACGCTGCAGCCGCGCCCCTCGAGGTGCGCGGCCATGCCGAGGATCGCGCCCACGGTGATGACGCCGGCGCCGCCGATCCCGGTGACGACGATCTCGCCGGACTTCTCGAGCGGGGGGAGCCTTGGCTCCGGCACATCCGAAATATCCAGTTGTGGAAGAGCGTGGGCGCGCGGGCGCGCGCCTTCGAGCGTGACGAAGCTCGGGCAGAAGCCCTCCAGGCAGGAGAGATCGGCGTTGCAGCCGGACTGGTCGATGCGGCGCTTGGTGCCGAGCGCGGTCTCCACCGGCAGCACGGCCGCGCATTGCGACTGCACCACGCAGTCGCCGCAGCCCTCGCAGACGCGCTCGTTGATGAAGACCCGTGCCGCGATCGCCGGCAGGCTGCCTTTCTTGCGCAGGCGGCGCTTCTCGATCGCGCAGCGCTGGTCGTAGACGAGCGCGGTGACGCCCGGCGCCTCGCGCAGCTCGCGCTGCACGCGATCGAGCGACTCGCGGCCGAACACCTCGACGCCGGGCGCGAGGCCGCTCGCCTGTCCTGGATCCTCGGCGACCACCACGGTTCGCGCCACGCCCTCGGCGGCGAGCTGGCGCGTGATCTGGCCGAGCGTCAGCGCGCCTTCGGCCGGCTGGCCGCCGGTCATCGCGACCGCGCTGTTGTAGAGGATGCGGAAGGTCATGCGCGCGCCGGCGGCGACCGCGGCGCGCACGGCGAGCGAGCCCGAGTGCGTGTAGGTGCCGTCGCCCAGGTTCTGGAACACGTGCTCGCGCGTCACGAACGGCGCGGCGCCGAGCCAGTTCGTGCCTTCGCCGCCCATCTGCACCATGAACATCGTCTTCGGGTCGGGCATCCCCAGGCGCAGCGAATGGCAGCCGATGCCGGCCATCGCGATCGAGCCTTCGGGCACGCGCGTCGAGCGCGCATGCGGGCAGCCGGGGCAGAAGTGCGGCGTGCGGATCAGCTCCGGGGTTTGTGAAGGAGGCCCAGATGGACGGAGCCTGAATTCAATACCTAGACGAGAGGCCAGTGCGTGAGCGACCAGGTGCGGGGTCAGCACGCCGCCTTCGGGAAGCAAAGGCGCGCCGGTCTCGTCCGTCTTGCCGACCACCCGCGGGCGGCGGTCCGCCGGCCAGTGATAGGCCTGCTCCTTCAACTGCGTCTCGACGATCGAGCGCCGCTCCTCGACGACGACGATCTCGTCGAGGCCTTCGGCGAATTCGCGCATCCCCTGCGGCTCGAGCGGCCACACCATGCCGACCTTGTAGACGGCGAGGCCGAGCGCCTCGGCGCGGCGCTGGTCGATGCCGAGCAGGGCGAGCGCCTCGAGCACGTCGTTGGCCGCCTTGCCGGCGGTGACGATGCCCAGGCGCGGCCGCGCGGCGCCGAACACGATGCGGTCGAGCCGGTTCGCGCGCGCATAGGCGCGCGTCGCCGGCAGCCGGAAGCCGAGCAGGCGCGCGTCCTGGTCCCAGCGGCTGTCGGGCCAGCGCAGGCCCCAGCCGTCAGGGGGCCTTTTCATCTCGGGAAGGATGAGTGGGCGGGAAGCGCCGACGGCGATGGCGGCACTGCTCTCCACCACGTCGGCCACGGTCTTGAGGGCTACCCAGACGCCGGCGTAGCGCGAGAGGCCGTAGCCGAAGAGGCCGTAGTCGAGGATGTCGGCGACGCTCGCCGGCGCGAGCACCGGGATCGCCGCGGAGATGAAGGCGTGGTCGCACTGGTTCGCGATCGAGGAAGACGTGGCGCGCGGATCGTCGCCGGAGACGGCGAGCACGCCGCCATGCGGCGCGGTGCCGGCGGCATTGGCGTGCTTGAGCGCATCGCCGGCCCGGTCGACGCCGGGGTTCTTCGCATAGAAGAGGCCGAACACGCCGTCGACGCGCGGCGCGTCGATCTCGCCGACCTGTTGGCTGCCATGCACCATCGTCGCGGCGAGCTCCTCGTTCAATCCGGGCTCGAAGCGGATCGCCGAGGCCTTCAGCAGCGCCTCGGCACGCCAGAGCGCGAAGTCGACGCCGCCGAGCGGCGAGCCGCGGTAGCCGGAGACGAAGCCGGCGGTGTTGAGCCCGGCGCGCGCATCGCGCCGGCGCTGCTCGAGCAGCACGCGCACCAGCGCCTGCGTGCCCGAGAGATAGACCGTGCCTTCCTCGAGGAGGTACTTGTCGTCGAGGTCGACGGCGCGCATCACATGAGCCTCGGCAGCCACAGCGCGAGCGGGGGGAAGAGGACGATCAGCACCACCAGCGCAATTGTGCAGCCGATATAGGGCAACGCGGCGCGCGAGACCGTGCCGAGCGTGGTGCCTTTGGGCGCGACGCCGAGCATGATGAAAAGGAGCAGGCCAAAGGGTGGTGTTGTGAAGCCGATCTCGTAGGAGAGCAGCAGGATCAGCCCGAACCAGACGAGGTCGAAGTGCAGCGACTGGGCGAGCGGGATGAAGATCGGCAGCGTGATCATCATCATCGAGAGCTGGTCCATGAACATGCCGAGGATCAGGATGATCCCGATCATCACGGCGAGCATCGCGTAGGGCGTCCAGTTGAACGAGAGGAACCACTGGATCATGCCCTGCGAGGCGCCCGAGAAAGCGAGCACCTGCGCGAAGGTGGTCGAGGCGGCGATGATGAGGAAGGTCATGCCGGTGACCTTCATCGCGTCGTCGAGCGATTTCCAGACGACGGCCCACGAGAAGCGCCGGTACACGAGGAGGAGGCCGATCACGCCCATGCAGCCGAGCGCTGCCGATTCGGTCGGCGAGGCGATGCCGAGGAGGATGGTGCCGACGACGAGGAACACGATGATGCCCATCGGCACCACGTTGGCGAGCACCGCG
>DATDCR010000029.1:0-8270 GCA_036524215.1 Burkholderiales bacterium | reverse complement strand
GCCTGCCGAAGCCAGCCTGGCTAGCGGAAACCAAGAAGCTCTGGCCGGCCTGGCGCGCGCAAGGCAGTGCTCTCGAGGAAGCCGTGCACGAAGTGCTGGCGCGACTGCTCACCGTCGGTGACGATGTCCACGCCGGCGTCCTCCTGCGCCTTCAACCACAGCAGCGTGGCGTCGCGCTTCGCCTGCTCGAGCTCCGCGCCTTGCGCGCGCCAGGCTGGCCAGAGCTTCTTGGTTTCCGCTAGCCAGGCTGGCTTCGGCAGGCTGCCTGCAATCGTGGTCTTGAACATTTTTCCTCTATGAAAAAGGCGATTGTCGCCAATCTGCGACGGGTGCGCGCGCCGTTGCTATCGTTCATAATGCGACAGCTCGCAGGGAGGTATTCCGACAATGGTCTTTTGCAGTGCACTGGGCGCGCTCGCGTCCCTTTTCGTGAGTTTGATGGATCCCAGGATCGCCAACAAGGCAGGCCCGGACTGGCTATGGATGGGCGGCCGCGAGGATGTCATCCGCAACCTGTTTTTCAAGCCGAACGGCGCTTTCCGGCGCTTCGGCTTCGTCGCCCTGATGGCGACTTTCGTGCTCGGCGGCGCGGCCCTGTATTGGGTGATCGGGCGCCTGTAAACTCCCGGGCGCGGCGCGTGCCGCGCATTCTCAACGGGAGGACAGAATGATCCGGGTAATCATCGCGGCACTGGTGCTGGCGCTTTCCGCATTTGGCATGACGGCGGCATGGGCGCAGAAGAAGGGTTGCGACGAGCTGAAGGCCGACATCGAGGCGAAGATCAAGAAGAACGGCGTCGAGAAGTTCACGCTCGAGATCGTCGAGAAGGACGCGCAGTCCGACGGCAAGGTGGTCGGCACCTGCGACGGCGGTACCAAGAAGATCGTCTACAAGCGGGGCTGACCCCGCTGAGCCGGCGGCTCAGGGTTTCTCATCGGTAAGAGCCAGAGCACGGCGGCGAGCTGCAGCGCCGCCAGGCTGGCAAACGCAGTGCCGTAGCCGGCGGCCGCGTAGCGGCCATCGACGACCGGAAACAGCTTCAGCGCTGCGCCAATTCCCCATTGCATCGCGAAGGAAAGCGCGAACATCAGCACGTTGGCGGCGGTGTTCACGCGCCCGGTCATCTCGGGCGCGAAAAGCGGTGTGAGGAGCGCATAGGCGAGCGATGCGGCGATGCCGGTGAAGGCATAGACCGCGAGCAGGACCCCGGGCGCGCCGTGCACGCCCGCTGCCAGCAAGCCGAGCATCGCCAGCGAGCCGGCCAGCCCGGCCTTGTATACCGTCATGCGCGAAATGCCGAGGTGCGCGAGACGGTCGCTCACGACGCCAAAGAACACGCAGCCGAGGATGTAGCCGAGCGCCATGAGGAGCAGGTGGTTGGCCACCGCAGGGCGCGATTCGCCCGCCACGTCATACAGCCACGGCCCGATCCACAAGCCCTGCAGCGCGATGTAGGTCGCCTGTACCAGCACCATGGGCAACGCGATGCGCCAGAACGCGACGCTCGAGAAGATGCTGCCGAAGCCCGCGACCTGCGAGCGCAGCGTGTGGCCGGAGCCGGGCAGGGGCTTCTCCGGCACGATGAAGAAGATCAGGCTCGCGGCGGCGAGCGAGAGCGCGCTCAGGATGAAGAACATGCCGCGCCAGCCGACGCCTTCGACGACGAGTTCCGCCGGGGTGGTGGCCGAGAGCGCGCCCAGGCCGCCCATGGCGAGGTAGAGACCGTTCAGCGTCGCCAGGCGCGAGAGCGGAAACCACAGAGAGAACGCCTTGATCGCGCCCATCAGGCCCGCGGATACGCCCAGGCCGATGAGGGCGCGGCCGACCGAAAGCGTGACGATATTCGAGGCAAGGCCGAAGACGAGCGCACCGAGCGCGGCCGAGCAAAGGAGCGCGGCGACGACGCGCCGCGGGCCGTAGCGATCGAGCAGCACGCCGAGCGGCAGCTGGAAGGCGGCGAAGGCGAGGAGGTACATCGAGGTGAGCAGCCCGAGGTCGGACGGCGTGAGCGCGAACTCGGCCGCCAGGTCCTTCGAGATGATGGCGTTGACGTTGCGGAAGAAGAACGAGAGGAAGTAGCCCGCGGCGAATGGGCAGAAAACGGTCAAAGCGGCTAGGCTAGCGCCCATGAAGAAGCGGCTCATCGTCGGCATCACGGGCGCCACCGGGTCGGTCTACGGCATCTCGCTCCTCAAGGCGCTGCGGGAGATGGGCGGCTGGGAAAGCCATCTCGTGCTCACCGACGCCGGCGTGCTCAACGTCTGGCACGAGTACCAGATGAAGAGGAAGGACGTCGAGCGCCTCGCCGATTTCGCCTATCACCCGAAGGACATCGCCGCGACGATCGCGAGCGGCTCCTTCATCACCGAAGGCATGGTGATCGCGCCCTGCTCGATGAAGACGCTCGCCGCGGTGGCGCACGCGTATGCCGACGACCTCGTCTCGCGCGCGGCCGACGTGGTGCTCAAGGAGCGCCGCCGCCTGGTACTCGTGCCGCGCGAGACGCCGCTCAACCTCGCGCACCTGCGCAACATGGTGGCGGTGAGCGAAATGGGCGCGATCGTCATGCCGCCGATGCCGGCCTTCTATGCCCGGCCGAAGACGCTGGAGGACCTGATTGCGCACACCGTCGGCCGCATCCTCGACCTCTTCGGCGTGCGCTCGCCCAAGGTGAAGCGCTGGCAAGGCATCAAAGGAAAGCGCGCAGCGCCTGATTGAATTTCTCGGCCTGCTCGAGGTTCGCAATGTGGGCCGCCTGCGCGATCGACACGAACTTCGCCCCCGGCACGTTCTCGCCGATGTAGCGCGTCGCGGCGGCGGCGCCGTCCGCTTCCCCGGTGATGGCGAGCACCGGGAGCTTGATCTCCTTCAGGCGCGCGGTGGTGTTCAGCTTCATGATTGCCTGGCTGCAGCCGACGTAGCCGTTCACCGGCGTGGCGGCGATGATGCCGGCGATCTTCTTCGCTTCGGGGTGCTCGCGGAACGCCGGCGTGAACCAGCGCTCCATCGTCGAGGGCACCAGCGGCTGCATGCCCTGGCTTTGCGCGATGCGGATGCGCTCTTCCCACTGCTTGATCATGTCCGGCGTCTGCGTGTGGCCGGTATCGGCGAGCACCATGCGCTCGAAAAGCGCCGGCTGCTTGAGCGCCAGCGTTTGCCCGATCATGCCGCCGATGGAAAGGCCCATGAACGACGCGCGCTTGATGCCGAGCTCCTTCATGAGACCGAGCACGTCGTCGGCGAGCATGTCGAACGAATAAGGCCCGGCCGGCGCGGCGCTCTGGCCGTGCCCGCGCATGTCGTAGTTGAGGATCCGGTACTTGCCCTTGAACGCCGTGACCTGCGGGTCCCACATGCGGACGTTGCAGGCGAGCGAGTGGCTGAGGATCAGCCAGGGCGCGCCTTCGCTTCCGCTCACCTCGTAATACAGCTCCGTGCCGTTGACCTTCGCTTTCATGCCTCCTCCAGGATCAAGGGAATCAACATTTCGTCTTCGTGCGTGCCGCCGTGGTTGCCGATGTGCAGCCAGCGCGGCTCGCCCGCCGTCCAGTCCTTCACCGTATAGCGGCCGCGCATCACGAGCGCCACGTCGCCGATGCGCTCCGTGAAGCGCGGATGCGGCTCGCCCGGCCCGAACCAGCCTTCTTCGACCAGCTGCGCGCTCGGCATCACATCGGCGCGCTCCCCCAGCCACGCCTTTGCTTCCCGCATGAAATCGCGGGGCGAATGCACATGACAGTACGCGATGCGCCGCTCGCCGCACAACGGAAATCTCAACAGCGGGCCGAACGCCGCCGGCAGCTCGAGATTCTCTTCCGGCGGCGCGTCGAGGAAGCCATGGTCGGCAGTCGCAACCACGAAACTGTCCGTGCCGCGAAGGCGCTTGAGCAGATCGCCGAACGCGGCATCGACCTGGGCGAATTGCGCCGCCGCCTGGTCGCTCTCGCAGCCGAAGCGATGCGAGGTCGCATCGTAGTGCGGCCAATAGGCATAGACGAACTTGCGCGCATCGCTCGACTTCACCGCGCGCTCGACCTGCGCCACGAGCTCGTCCACCTTGTCGTACGCGAGGCGCTCGGCGCCGTTGCAGTGCACGCGGTTGTAGGCCGAGTCGATGATCTCGCGATAGGTGACGACGATCGATTTCACCGGCAGCGAGGAGAACAGGCCGCGCGAGGTGAACACGTCTTCGGCCTTCACGCCGCGCGCGCCGAGCGGCGCCATGTCGCCGCGGCTGCAAAAAGGCAGCGCCGCGCAGACGCAGCCGGCCTGGCCGAAATAAGTGAACCATCCGGTGAGGCCGTGCTCGAGCGGCGTGCGGCCGGTGTAGGAAGTGGTGATGGCGGAGGCTGTCGTCGACGGAAAGACCGACGTCATGGCGCGACGCCTGCGGCGCGCGAGCTCGCTGCCCGCGCCGCGGCGCTGCAGATAATTGTCGCCGAGGCCGTCGATGATGAGCAGAACGACATTCTTCGCCTCGGCCGGGAGGCGAAAATCCTTCAATCCCTGGTGGAGAGGCGCGCCGCCGCGCGACGCGACGATCGACGCGACCAGATTGACGAGGCTGCCGCCGCCATAGTCAGGCCGCATGCGCGGATTTTAGAGGTAGAATCCACGTTCCCCACTCGAGGTTTTCGCCATGCGGCACGAAGTCCATCTCCACGCCGACATTCCCATTCTCGAGGGCGTGTCGCGCCGCCAGCTCGAGCAGGCGTTCGCGCCGCTGCTCGAGTACCTCGATGCCGACGGCCTCGCCGATGTGAAGAGCCTCGAGCAGGACGAGCCCGGCTTCAAGTACGACGAGAAGGAGCTGATCCTCTACGTCTGCTGGACGGGCGAGGTCGGCCGCAGCTTCCACGGCGCGCTCGAAGCGGCGCTCGAAAGCCTCGGGCCGTACTGCTACGAGGCGGTCGAAGTCGACGTCACCGTCTATCACGAGAACGGCGAGCAGGAATCGAAGCTCCTCTTCGTCGGCCCGACGCCGCAGGCGATCCACGAAGCGCAGCGCCGTTGCATGATCGAGGACGTCGCCGCCATCCTCGGCCGCCAGTTCGAGAAGGCGCAGGTCGGCGAAGTCACCACCCTGGTCAACGACCTCTTCGATCGCGACTGGAAGGAGAAGGCCTCGCAGCAGAAGAAGCCCGAGCGCGCCTTCGAGAGCTACACGCGGCCTTCGCGCAAGAACCTGCATTAATTCGGGGTCAGGGCACTAATTAATATTTGTTGCCCTGATGGCCGGCCCCAAATACCCGGGATTTGACACCTTAGCACTGCACGCCGGCCAGTCGCCCGACCCGGCGACCGGCAGCCGCGCGGTGCCGGTCTACCAGACCACCTCCTACGTTTTTCGCGACACCGAGCACGCGGCGTCGCTCTTCAACATGGAGCGCGCGGGGCATGTGTACTCGCGCATCTCGAATCCGACCGTGGCGGTGCTGGAAGAGCGCATGGCGGCCCTCGAGGGCGGCGTCGGTGCGATCGCCACGGCTTCCGGGCAGGCGGCGCTGCATCTCGCCATCGCGACCATCATGGATGCGGGCAGCCACATCGTCGCTTCGGGCGCGCTCTACGGCGGCTCGCATAATCTTCTTGCCTATACGCTGAAGCGCTTCGGCATCGAGACGACGTTCGTAAGCGCGCGCAACCTCGACGAGTGGAAGCGCGCGATCCGGCCGAACACGCGGCTTCTTTTCGGCGAGACGCTCGGCAATCCGGGACTCGATGTCCTCAACATTCCGGCGCTGGCCGAGATTGCCCACCAGGCGAAGCTGCCCCTTCTCGTCGACGCGACCTTCACCACGCCGTACCTGATGAAGCCGTTTGCCCTCGGCGCGGACCTCGTCTATCACTCGGCGACGAAATTCCTCGGCGGACACGGCATCGCCATCGGCGGCGTGCTGATCGATTCCGGCCGCTTCGACTGGGAAGCGTCGGGCAAGTTCGCTACGCTCACCGAGGCCTACGCCGGCTTCCACAACATGGACTTCGAGGAAGAATCCGGGACGCGGGCGTTCCTGCTGCGCGCGCGGCGCGAAGGCCTGCGCGATTTCGGCGCCTGCATGGCGCCGATGACCGCGTTCCAGATCCTGCAGGGCATCGAGACCCTGCACCTGCGCATGCCGCGCCACGTCGAGTCGACGCGGAAAGTGGTGCAGTTCCTCGCCGCGCACAAGGCGGTCGAGCGCGTCATCTACCCGGAGCTGCCGGATCACCCGGACCACGAGCTCGCCAAGACGCTGCTGCCGCTGGGCTCGGGCGCCGTCTTCTCGTTCGAAGTGAAAGGCGGCCGGCCTGCGGGCAAGGCCTTCATCGAGTCGCTGCGCATCTTCTCGCATCTCGCCAACGTGGGCGATGCGAAGTCGCTCGTCATCCACCCCGCGACCACCACGCACTACCGCATGAGCGACGAGGACCTGAAGAAGGCCGGCATCACCGCCGGCACGGTGCGCCTCTCGATCGGCCTCGAGGATGTGCAGGACCTGATCGACGACCTCGATCGCGCGCTCGGCATCTCACAGAAGTGAACCTCACCGTCGCCGGCAAATCGGTTTTCGCCTATACGGCGAACCACGACATCGATGCGGCGAAGCGCACGGTCGTCTTCGTGCACGGCGCCGGGCTCGATCACTCGTGGTTCGGCCTGCAAAGCCGCTACTTCGGCTATCACGGCTGGAACGTGCTGGCGCTCGACCTGCCGGGCCACGGCCGCTCGGAGGGCCCGCCGCTCGAGAGTGTGAGCGCGATGGCCGACTGGGCGATCAAGGTTTTGAATGAGGTGAAGGTCGACAAGGCGGTCCTCGTCGGACATTCCATGGGCAGCCTGGTCGCACTGGACTGCGCTGCGCGCCACCCGGACCGTGTGGAGCGCATCGCGCTGATCGGCACCGCATACCCGATGAAGGTCTCGCAGGCGTTTCTCGACGCCGCGCAGCGCAACGACCACACCGCCTTCGACATGTCGACGATCTGGGGCCATGCGCCGCAGGTGCCGCTCGGCGCCAACCCGAATCCGGGCATGTGGATGTACGGCGATACCCTCGCGCGCCTCGACCGCCTCGCGCCGGGCGTGCTGTACATGGACCTCAAGGCCTGCAACGACTTCAGCTTCGCCGGCGGCGTGAAGTGCCCGGCGCTCTTCATCCTCGGCCGCCGGGATGTCATGACGCCGCCGCGCGCGGGCGCCGCGCTTGCCGAGAAAATCGCCGGCGCGAAGACCGTGCTCGTGCCCGGCTCCGGCCATTCGCTGATGGCGGAAGCGCCGGACGCGACCCTCGACGCGCTGATCGACTTCCTCCGCTAGACTTCCCGGCGGAGGAGGTCCCATGCGGAGACTATTTGCGTTCCTGGCGGTGCTCGTGCCCGCCATTGCTCTTGCGCAGGCGTATCCCACCAAGGCAGTGAAGATCTACGTGCCGGCGCAGCCCGGCGGTGGCCTCGACCTCGTCGGCCGCACCATCGCCGCCGAAATGACGAAGGCCTTCAACCAATCGTTCGTGGTCGAGAACGCTTCAGGCGGCGGCGGCTCGATCGCGGCGATGTCGACCGCGCGCGCTGCGCCCGACGGCTACACGCTGATGGTCGGCTACGTCGGCACGCACGGCACCAACCCGGCCGTGCGCAAGCTCAACTACGACGCGGTGAACGACTTCACCACCATCGCCATGGTCGGCGGCACGCCCAACATCCTCGTCGTCCGGCCCGACGTGCCGGTCAAGGATCTCGCGAGCTTCATCGACTACGCGAAGAAGAATTCGGCCAAGCTCAACTACGGCACGGGCGGCATCGGGCTCCTCAACCACCTTGCGATCGAGCAGTTCCGCGCCGCGGCCGGCATCGACGAGGTGGTGTACGGCCACTATCGCGGCATCGGGCCGGCGTTCCAGGACATGCTCGGCGGCCAGATCCAGGTCCTCATGCCCGGGCTCGCCGCGGCACTGCCGCACATCCGCTCGGGCAAGATCAAGCCGCTCGCGGTCACCGGCCTCAAGCGCCATCCGCTCGTTCCCGACGTGCCGACGTTCGAGGAATCCGGCTTCCAGGGCTTCGACGGCGTGCAGTGGTACGGCATCGTTGGCCCGGCGAAGATGCCGGCCGAAGTCACGCGGCGCCTGAACGCGGAGATCAACATGGCCATCACCTCGCCCGCGCTGCAGCAGCGCCTCGCCGGCGAAGCGCTGACCGTGATGCCGATGTCGCCGGAGGAGTTCGGCCGCTTCATGCAGGCCGACATCGCTCGCTGGAGCGCGCTCGCCAAGGCGCGCAACATCCG
>DATDCR010000028.1:0-2789 GCA_036524215.1 Burkholderiales bacterium | reverse complement strand
AGCCGGATCGACTGCGGCGTGATCTCGGCCAGCTCGTCGTCGCCGATGAATTCGACGGCGTACTCCAGCGTCAGCGCGATCGGCGGCGTGAGGTCGATGGCTTCGTCCTTGCCGGAGGCGCGGATGTTGGTGAGCTGCTTGGTCTTGATCGGGTTGACGATGAGGTCGTTGTCTCGCGTGTGGATGCCGATGATCATGCCCTCGTAGACCGGGTCGCCGGGGCTGACGAACATGCGGCCGCGCTCCTGCAGCTTCCACAGCGCGTAGGCGACGGCGACGCCGTCGTCCTGCGAGACGAGCACGCCGTTGCGGCGGTCTTCCAGCTCGGGTTTCGCCGGCGCGTAGTCATCGAAGATGTGGCTCATGATGCCGGTGCCGCGCGTGAGCGTCATGAACTCGCCCTGGAAGCCGATCAGGCCGCGCGCCGGGATGCGATAGTCGAGGCGTACCCGGCCCCTGCCATCGGGCACCATGTCGAGCAGCTCGCCGCGCCGGCGGCCGAGCGTTTCCATCACCGCGCCCTGGTTCGCGTCCTCGACATCGACGACGAGGATCTCGAAAGGCTCGCAGCGCACGCCGTCGATCTCCTTGTAGAGCACGCGCGGCCGTGAAACCGCCAGCTCGTAGCCCTCGCGGCGCATGTTCTCGATCAGGATCGTGAGGTGCAGCTCGCCGCGGCCGGAGACGATGAAGGTGTCGGTGTCCTCCGGATACTCGACGCGCAACGCCACGTTCGACTTCGTCTCGCGCTCGAGCCGCTCGCGCAGCTGGCGGCTGGTGACGAACTTGCCTTCGCGGCCGGCGAGCGGCGAGGCGTTCACCAGGAAATTCATCGTCAGGGTGGGCTCGTCGACGCGCAGGAGCGGCAGCGCGTCCGGATGGTCGACGTCGCACAGCGTGACGCCGATGCCGATCTCGTCGATGCCGTTGATGAGGACGATGTCGCCCGATTGCGCCTCTTCCACCTGCTGGCGCTCGAGGCCTTCGAACATCAGCACCTGGTTGACCTTCGCCTTGATCGGCGTCGAGTCGGGGCCGTTCAGGACCAGCACCTCCTGCGCCGGGCGCAGCTTCCCGCGCTTGATGCGCCCGATGCCGATCTTGCCGACGTAGCTCGAGTAGTCGAGCGAGCAGATCTGCAGCTGGAGCGGGCCGTCGGGATCTTCGTCGCGCACCGGGACGTGCTTCAGGATGGCGTCGAAGAGCGGCGCCATGTCCTGCCCATCGCCGTCCAGCTTCTCTCTTGCGTAACCCAGCAGGGCTGACGCGTAGATCACCGGGAAGTCGAGCTGCTCCTCGTTGGCGCCGAGCTTGTCGAAGAGCTCGAAGGTCTGGTTCACCACCCAGTCCGGCCGCGCGCCGGGGCGGTCCACCTTGTTCACCACCACGATCGGCTTCAGGCCATGCGAGAGCGCCTTGCGCGTGACGAAGCGCGTCTGGGGCATCGGGCCTTCGACGGCGTCGACCAGGAGAAGGACGCCATCGACCATCGACAGCACGCGCTCCACCTCGCCGCCGAAATCGGCGTGCCCCGGCGTGTCGACGATATTGATGTGCGTGCCGCCATAGCGCACGGCGCAGTTCTTCGCCAGGATCGTGATGCCGCGCTCGCGCTCGATCTCGTTCGAGTCCATCACGCGCTCCTCGACGTGCTCGTGCGCGGCAAAGGTGCCGGACTGCTGCAGCAGCTTGTCGACGAGCGTGGTCTTGCCGTGATCGACGTGGGCGATGATTGCGACGTTGCGAAGATTGCGCATGGGATCCCGAAAGCGAAGGGCGGGATTGTACGCTATGGAGGGTTGCGTTGTGCAGCGCACAAACCGTAGACTCGCCCTCTCTTTCGTGGACCAACCTCAATGGACAAAGCACTCTTAGCGAAAACCGCGGCCGCGATGGTCGCCAAGGGCAAAGGCATTCTTGCCGCCGACGAATCGAGCGGCACTTGCGAGAAACGCTTCCAGTCGATCAACGTGGAGTGCACCGAGGAGAACCGGCGCAGCTACCGCCAGTTGCTCTTCGGCACCCCCGGCTTCGAGCAGTACGTCTCGGGTGTGATCCTCTTCGACGAGACCGCGCGCCAGAAGTCGAACGACGGCCTGCTCTTCCCGGAGTACCTGGCGAAGAAGGGCGTGATCCCGGGCATCAAGGTCGACAAGGGCCTCGTCGACCTGCCGCTCGCGCCGAAGGGCGAGAAGGTGAGCGAAGGCCTCGACGGCCTCGCCAAGCGCCTCGACGAGTATTTCAAGATGGGCTGCCGCTTCGCCAAGTGGCGCTCGGTGATCACCATCGGCGACGGCATTCCGACCCACGCCTGCCTGTACGCGAATGCGCACGTGCTCGCCCGCTACGCCGCGGCCTGCCAGGCAGCGAACATCGTGCCGATGATCGAGCCGGAAGTGCTGCTCGACGGCACGCATTCGATCGAGCGCTCCGAGGAAGTGCACGAGGCGACCTTGCGCGCCACCTACGCCGCCATGGCGGCCTATGACGTGCAGCTCGAATGCCTGATCCTCAAGACGAGCATGGTGGTGCCGGGCAAGGACCATCCGAAGCAGGCGAGCGTCGAGGAAGTGGCCGAGCGCACGGTGCGCGTGCTCAAGCGCACGGTCCCCGCCGCGCAACCCGGCATCGTGTTCCTGTCCGGCGGCCAGTCCGACGAGGCGGCCACCGCGCACCTCTCGGCGATGGCGGCCATGAAGGGCCTGCCCTGGCCGCTCACGTTCTCCTACTCGCGCGCCCTGCAGAATCCGGCGCTCAAGACCTGGCGCGGCCAGGCGTCCAACGTGGCC
>DATDCR010000027.1:0-4976 GCA_036524215.1 Burkholderiales bacterium | reverse complement strand
GCGGTAGCTCTCGACCACGTCGCGCTCTTCGTTGGACGAAGTCATGACCACGACCGGGATCGCCCGCGTAGCCGGGTCCTGCTTGAGGCGCCGCAGGACCTCGATGCCGTCGACCTTCGGCATCTTGATGTCGAGCAGGATGAGCTTCGGCGCGCGCGCGCCGTCGCGGTTCGCGTAGGCGCCGGTGCGAAATACGAACTCCAGCGCCTCGGCGCCGTCCTTGACCCAGTGCACGTGGTTGACGAGGTTCCTCCTGCGCAGCGCGCGCAAGGTCATTTCCGCGTCTGCGGGGTTGTCTTCCGCCAGCAGGATCTCGACTTCTTCCACCGCGTTCAATTCGCGTTCACCTCTCGCGGCAGGGAAAAATAGAAGCAGGCGCCGGCATCGGGCGCGCCCTCGGCCCACACCCGACCGCCATGGCGTGTCACCACGCGCTGCACGATGGCGAGGCCCACGCCGGTGCCGGGAAATTCGTCCATCGCATGCAGCCGCTGGAACACGCCGAAGAGCTTGTGGGCGTACCGCATGTCGAATCCGGCGCCGTTGTCCCGCACCCAGTAGACGTTCTCCGCCGCCTCCTCGCGCCCGGCGATTTCGATCTCCGGGCATTCGCGCTTGCCGCTGTACTTGAGCGCATTGCTGACCAGGTTGGTCCACACCTGCCTGAGGAGCATGCGATCGGCGCGCGCCGGCGGCAGCGGCCGCACCTGCAGGGAAACCGGCGCGCCGGGCGCAACGAGCTCCGTGGACACCTCGCGCACGAGCTGCCCCATCTCCACCGGGATCTTGTTGGGTTCCTGCCGGCCGAGCCGCGAAAAGGCGAGCAGGTCGTCGATGAGCTGCGCCATCTGCCGCGCGCTCGAGCGCACCATGCCAAGCATGCGGCGCCCCTCCTCGTCCAGGGACGGCCCGTAGTCCTCGTCGAGCATGCGGCCATAGCCGTCGACGGCGCGCAGCGGCGCGCGCAGGTCGTGGGAAACGGAGTAGGTGAAGCTTTCCAGCTCCTTGTTCAGCGCCTGGACGGCTTCCTCGGCGCGCCTGCGCTCCGAGAGATCGCGCGTGATCTTCGAATAGCCGCGCAGCGCCCCGCTCTCGTCACGCATGGCGGTGATGATGACGTTGGCCCAGAACCGGCTGCCGTCCCGGCGCAAGCGCCAGCCTTCATCCTCGAAATGGCCGCGCGAGGCGGCCAGTTCCAGCTCGCGCTGCGGCCAACCTGCGTCGATCTTGTCCTGCGGGTAGAAGACGGAGAAATGCTGGCCGATGATCTCTTTCGCGGCGTATCCCTTGATGAGCTGCGCGCCGGCGTTCCAGCTGATGATGCGGCCTTCGGGATCGAGCGTCAGGATGGCATAGTCCTTCACGCCGTCGATCAGCAGGCGGATGCGCTGCTCCGCGTCGCGCAGCGCCGTCTCCGTGCGCTTGGCCTCGGTGATGTCGAATACCGTCGTGCGGCTCATCAGGTAGCGACCCTGGCGGTCGTAGATCGTGCTCGTCTGCAGCGAAGCGGGAAAAGTCGTGCCGTCCTTGCGCACGTAATCGAATTGCACTTCCTTCAGCCAACCCTGCTTCTTGAAGAGCGGGAAGACTTCCTTCCAGAAGCGCTCGGCGCATTGCGGCGTCATCAGGTCAGCGTGGCGCAGCTTGCCGACGACTTCCTCGCGCGAGTAACCGAGCCAGCGCAGCCAGGTGTCGTTCATGCGGATGATGAGGCCGTTCTCGTCCACGGAGTGATAGCCGCACGGCGCCTGGTTGTAGAGATCATCCAGCTCGCGGTTGGCGCGCGCGAGGCGCGCATGCAGCCCATTGTTTTCGAGCAGCAGCACCGTCAGCACGAAGCCAGAGGCCAGCAGCCCGTAGACGCGCCCGGCGTACCAGCCGAGATCGAAGCGCCCGGCGTTGAGCACAGCGGCGAGTGCGACGTCGAAGATCCAGGCGCACATCGTCACCGCGAGCCACAGGTCCAGGACCGAATGCGGCTGCCGCCGCCACAGGAGAACAAAGGCGGCGAGCGAAAGAATCCACGTTGCCGCGGCAACAATGACTTTCGCCGGGGCGTCGCGATTGCCCTGCATGATGACGGGCAGCGCGTCGTGCCCGGCGGTTGTCAGTGCTGTCAGCCCGACGACCGCGAGCGCCACCATGGCAATGGAAGCAGCGACGGCGTAACTGCTTTCGCCGCGCAGGTCGCTCTCCGGCTGCGCATCGCGCTGCAGGGCATAGGCAATGACGAGGATCGGAAAGCCCGCGTGCCAAAGAAAATAGAGCCAGGCCGTCGTCTGCGGTCCGGCGCCGAAAAGGCCAGTCGTCGCAAAAAGGCCGGGAAAGGACAGCGCGTGGCTCACCGCCATGAGCGCGCTGAAGAGATACCCGCTCGCCAGAAGCAGCAGGCCGCGCGAGCGCAGGATGCTGAACTGGCCGAACAGCAGCACGCAGGTCATCAGGTCGCTCAGCACGAGCGCCGATTGGTAGAGCGGCAGGAAGACCGGCACCGGCGCCAGCGGCGCTTTTGCGAACGGCGCGGCGAGGAGGAAGATCGCTACGGACAGGCCGAGCGTCGTCAGCGCGACATGCCGGCCTCTTGCCGCGGCAGGCACCGTTGACAGGAATGCTGTGTGGCTCTGCGCGGCCGCGTGCATTCTTCTTTTCTCTTGCCTCTAGGTTGACCGTCCAACGACCAGCCCACCGACCAGTCACCGACTCCTCCGTCACCAAGGTTACCCGACACTTCGTTGACGCGTCGACACGCTTCGGCCGGATTACCGCGCCGCTTGTCGGGCAAATCCGTACAACTCGCGCAAGCTTTTGTTAACGACAGCGCGAGACAACCGCACCGTCAGTAGGGGAACTGCTAGTTGACGAACAAGCGGACGACCTCGAGCAGGCGATCCGCCATCACGGGCTTCATGAGATAGGCCACCGCGCCGAGCTTCTTCGCCTGGTCGGCGACATCGTCCTTGACGGTGAGGAACACCACGGGAATGTCGCGCTTGGTCGCATCGGTGCGCAGCGCGGCGACGAAGTCGTAGCCGCTCATGTACGGCATGTCGACGTCGCAGATGATGAGATCCGGCGCTCGCTCGAGCAGCATGCGCCCGCCTACCACCGCATCCTCGGCGATGCGCACCTCGTAGCCGGCGTTGCTCAGATGCAGCCGTACCAGCTCGCGCATCGACTGGTCGTCATCGATGACCATGATGCTCGCGCGCTTGCGCTCCGCCTTGCGGGCGGCGAGATCGACGACGTTGGCTGGCGTCACGATGGCTCGCGCAACCTAGCACGTCCGCGAAGGCGGCATGGCGGAAGAAATGCTGCTATCCGCCGGGGCGGCTAGGGGTTTTCTTCTTCTTGTGGTCCGTGGAATGCGCGCTGCGCTTCACCGCGGGCTGGCTTGAATGCTTCTTGCGCTTCTTCAGCGCGGCGACGAGCGTGGGATGGAAGATCGGCATGCCGGCTCGAAGCATACACGAGGCTTATGTCTTCAGCCGATAGCCGGTCTTGAAGATCCACCACACCGCGACGAGGCAGGCCACGAGAAACAGCGCCGTCATGCCGAGGCTCACGCCGACGTGCACGTCGGCGACCTCGTAGAAGCTCCAGCGAAAGCCGCTGATCAGGTACACCACCGGATTGAAGAGCGTGATGGT
Organism: Burkholderiales bacterium; assembly: GCA_036524215.1. Lineage (GTDB taxonomy): Bacteria > Pseudomonadota > Gammaproteobacteria > Burkholderiales > SG8-39 > SCGC-AG-212-J23. The sequence continues at coordinate 1,329 of DATDCR010000027.1, read as the reverse complement.
CTGCCAGGCGGGCGGCAGGACGCTGATCGAATAGAACGTGCCGCCGAGGAAGGTGAGCGGCGTGATCACGAGCAGCGGGACGAACTGCAGCTGCTCGAAGCCGCCGGCCCAGACGCCGATGATGAAGCCGAGCAGGCTGAATGTCGCCGCGGTGAGGACGAGGAAAGCGAGCATCCAGAACGGATGCTCGATGCGCAAGGGCACGAAGAATCCCGCCGTGGCGAGGATGATGAGCCCGAGGATGATCGATTTCGTCGCCGCGGCGCCGACGTAGCCGACGACGATCTCGAAGGCGGAGATCGGCGCCGAGAGCACCTCATAGATGGTGCCGGTGAACTTGGGAAAGTAGATGCCGAACGAGGCGTTGGTGACGCTCTGCGTGAGGAGCGTCAGCATGACGAGGCCCGGCACGATGAACGCGCCGTACTGCACGCCCTCGATCTCGGGAATGCGCGAGCCGATGGCGGCGCCGAAGACGACGAAGTAGAGCGAGGTGGTCAGTACCGGCGCCACGATGCTTTGCAGGATCGTGCGCGCCGTGCGCGCCATCTCGAACACGTAGATCGCCCGGATCGCGCCGAGGTTCATCCTCATTTACCTTTGGCTCCTCACCAGGTCGACGAAGATCTCCTCCAGCGAGCTCTGCGTCGTCTGCAGGTCGCTGAATCGAATGCCGGCCGTGGCGAGGTCATCCAGCAGGCCGGTGATGCCCGTGCCTTCGGCCTTCGTGTCGTAGGTATAGACGAGCTCGCGGCCTTCGGCGCCGAGCGCGAGGTGATAGGCGGCGAGCTCGCGCGGGATCGTGCCGAGCGCGCGGTCGAGCTGCAGCTTGAGCTGCTTGCGGCCGAGCTTGCGCATCAGCTCGTTCTTCTCCTCCACCACCACCAGCTCGCCCTTGTTGATGACGCCGACGCGGTCGGCCATCAGCTCGGCTTCCTCGATGTAGTGCGTGGTGAGGATGATGGTGACGCCGGAGCCGCGCAGCTCGCGCACCACCTCCCACATGTCCTGGCGCAGCTCGACGTCGACGCCGGCGGTCGGCTCGTCGAGGAACAGCAGCTTCGGCTCGTGCGCGAGCGCCTTGGCGATCATCACGCGGCGCTTCATGCCGCCCGAGAGCGTGATGATCTTGCTGTCGCGGCGATCCCACAGGGCGACGTCGCGCAGGACCTTCTCCAGGAAGACCACGTCGTGCGGCTTGTTGAACAGGCCGCGGCTGAAGCTCACGGTCTGCCACACGGTCTCGAACGGCGTGATGGTGAGCTCCTGCGGCACGAGGCCGATCAGCGAGCGCGCCGCGCGGTAGTCCCGCTGGATGTCATGGCCGCC
>DATDCR010000026.1:0-4871 GCA_036524215.1 Burkholderiales bacterium | reverse complement strand
CGGGCGCCGAGAACACGCCCGCTGCGGCCGGTGATTTCCATGCGATCACGGTCGAAGGCAAGGGCGGCCTCGATGTCGTGGATCCGCGGCCAGCCTTCGGCATAAGCGAGCTCGCCGTTATGCAGGTTTGCCGTGACGCTGAACTCGCCCTGCTGCGCCTCGGCGAAGGGAAATTCGCGCAGGTCGCCCTTCAGGCGAAACTGGACTTCGCTCGCCTGGCCGCCGACGATGGCCTTGATCAGCCACTCGCGCGCCTTCTCGCCCATCAGCGCGCCGAGCGGCAGGTAGTGCGCGAGGTGCTTGGCATCCGCGCGATTGAAGAGCGCGGAGAGGTCGAGCTCGCCCGGCCCCTCGCCCCGATAGGCATAGCTGCCGAAGACGTTGCCGCTCAGATCCGCATTCGCGAAGTTGAGCGAAGGCACCTCGACGACCCAGGCGTCGCCCTCGCGCCGCCAGGCGAGCTGGCCGCTCAGGGCATCGAAGGCCAGGCGCGGCTCGACGAAAACGCGCGGCAGCTCGAGCTGCGCGCCATGCGCGTTCAGCTCGACGCGCCCGCCGCGCTCGCTCGCTTCCACGCTTCCCGCCAGCCGGGCGAAGCCGGGAATGGCTTCGCGCGCGGTCAGTCCGAGCTCGCTGAAGGCGGCCCGGACCGTGTATTGCGCCGGCGCGGCGAGCGGACCTTGCCACTCGTAGCGCAGATCGGCCAGCTTGCCGCGCGGCTGCGTCTCGAGTGCGAAGCGGCGCATTTCGGCGGGCAAGGGCAAAGCCTCGGCGAAGCGAGCGAGCGGCGCCACTTCCAGCGCCTTGGCGGCGATCTGCCCGCTTTCGGCCGCTGCATTCAGGCTGAGCTGGAAGTCGACCGGCTGCATCGGCTCGCCGCCCGGCGGCGTGAGGACCAGGCGGCGCACGTCTAGCACGGGCGCCGCGCTCGCCGCGTGCAGCTCCAGGCGGCCGCGCATCGCGGCAACTTCCAGCGCCGGCAGCTCGGGCGCGAGCTTCGCCGCCACGTCCGAAAGCGCGAGATCGGCATGGATCTCGTCCAGCTTGCCGCCCGCGAGCGTGGCCCACGAGCGCACGGCGCCCTGACCGCGTTGCACGTCGGCCGGGTAATCGATCCAGGGTCGCCATGCAGCGAGATCCGTATAGCCGAGCTCGGCGTAAAGCCGTCCGCTCCAGGTCTGGACATCGCCGGTGCTGACCCCATCCAGCTCGCCGCGCAGCTCAAGCGCGGAGCCCATCGCCGCCGGCGGCCGCGCCAGCACGCCGAGCGAGTGCCGTTGCGGCTCGTTTTTCAACCGCAGGTTGACGATCGCAAGCTCGAGCGGCGGCGCGGCGCGCCGCTCGTCGCGCCACTCGATCTTCGCGTCGCGGACCTCGACTTCATTCTGCCCAAGCAGCCAGTCGCCGAAACCGCTTTCTTCGTGCGCCGTGGCGAGCTTTAGGCCGGCGACGTAAAGCGCACCGCTCGCATCGCGGCGCACCGCGAGGCGCGGGCCTTCGATGCGCAGGGCATGCAGGCGCAGCTCGCCGTGCACGAGCGAGCGCCATGAGAGAATGTTCTCGACGGAAGGCAGCACGAGGGCTTCGCGCCCTTCGCCGTCGTAGATGCGCACGTCGGTGAGATTGATCTGCGGCCGCAGCCCCAGCCACTCGGCTTCGATCGCGCCGATCTTCACCGGCTGGCCGACCGTGGCGGCCACCGCGGCGACGATCTGCGGGCGATAGCGCTCGATCTGCGGCAGCAGCCCGTAGCGCAGGCCGAGCACCGCCGCGGCAAGGGCGAAAAACAGCGCCCAGGCCAGCGCTTCGAGCGTGCGCCAGAGTCTCAGCATGTGGAATTGACGTCCAGGAAACCATTCTAATCCGCCCATGCCGCAGCTCCCTGATCTTGCTTCCCTTTCACGCTTTGCAGCGCGCGTCCTGCAGGCGCGCCCCGAGCTGGCGGGCGAGCTTTCCGCCGCGGCGCCCCTGCGCCGCGAAGAGATGGCGCAGGCGCTGCAGCCAGTGGCGGGAGAAGAGGAAGCGGCGCTCAAGCGCCGCCTGCGCCGGCTGCGCGAGCGCGTCGTGCTGCGGGTCATGGCGAGGGACCTTGCCGGCCTCGCGCCTCTCGAGGAAGTCTGCTCGACGATGAGCGACCTGGCAGAGCTCGCGATCGGCGCAGGGCTGGCATGGCTGGAGGCGCGCGACCTGGTCGTGATCGGCATGGGCAAGCTCGGCGGCCGCGAGCTCAACGTGTCCTCGGATATCGATCTCGTCTTCCTCCATCCCGAGCAGGCGGCGGCCGAGCGGCTCGAGCCGGCGGCACGGCGCCTCATCCGCCTGCTCGCGGACACGACCGAAGAGGGCTTCGTGTTCCGCGTCGACATGCGGCTGCGCCCGTACGGCGAGTCCGGCCCGCTGGTCTGCAGCTTCGACTTCCTCGAGTCGTACTTCGTCACGCAAGGCCGCGAATGGGAGCGCTATGCGTGGATCAAGGCGCGCGCCTTGAGCGGTGGACAGGACGCCGCGCTTGCGCAGATCGTGCGGCCCTTCGTGTTTCGCAAGTACCTCGACTTCGCCACGCTCGACGCGATGCGCGGCTTGCATCGGCAGGTGCGGCGCGAGGTCGAGCGGCGCGAGCTCGCGCAGCACGTCAAGCTCGGGCCCGGCGGCATCCGCGAGATCGAGTTCATCGTGCAGGCGCTGCAGCTCATTCGCGGCGGACGCGATTCCGCGCTCACCGCGCGGCCGACGCTGGCGGTGCTGGGCGAGCTCGGCAGGCAGCGGCTGCTGCCGCAAGCCGCCGTCACCGAGCTCGGCGCAGCCTATGTCTTTCTGCGCCGCGTCGAGCATTGCCTGCAGTACCTCGACGACGCGCAGCGTCACGAGCTGCCGCAGGGCGGCGAGGACGGCGAGCGCGTCGCCCGCATGATGCGGCTGCCGGGCTGGAGCGCCTTCTCGCAGGACCTCGAACGCCACCGCGAGGCGGTGACGCGCCACTTCAACAGCATCTTTGCCGAGCGCGGCGGCGAGGCGGAGGACGAGTGGCCGGCGCACGCGCGCCTCGAGGCATTGCGCGCGAGCCAGCGCTATGCCGCGCTGCCCGACGATTCGCGCCGCCGGCTCGATCGCGTGGTGCCGGCGCTGGCGAAGGCCGCCGCGCGCACCGCAGACCCGGAGGCCACGCTCACGCGAGGCGTCTCCCTGATCGAGGCGATCGCCAGCCGCGCCGCCTATCTCGCGCTGCTCGCCGAGCATCCGGAGGCGCTGGAGCGCGTGGCGCGGATCATCGGCGCCTCGAGCTGGGCGGCCGAGTTCATCACCCGCCATCCGCTTCTGCTGGACGAGCTGCTCGACGACCGCCTGCTCTATGCGCCGCCCGAGCTGCCGGCATTCGCGGCGGCGCTGCGCGCCCGCCTGAAGGAAAGCGCGGGCGATACGGAGCGGCAGATGAACCTGCTGCGCGAGGCGCACCAGGCGCAGGTCTTCCGGCTGCTCGCGCAGGACCTGGCGGGACTGCTGAGCGTCGAGCGCCTCGCCGACCATCTCTCGGCGCTCGCCGACCTGATGCTCGAGCTTTGCATCGAATGCGCATGGTCGGAAATGCGCCGCAAGCATCGCGAAGCGGCGCCGCGCTTCGCGGTAATCGGGTACGGCAAGCTCGGCGGCAAGGAGCTCGGCTACGCGTCGGACCTCGACATCATCTTTCTCTACGACGACGCGGACGAACGGGCCGCGGAGACCTACGCGCGGCTCGCGCAGCGGCTCAACACCTGGCTTTCGAGCCGCACCACCTCCGGCATGCTGTTCGAGACCGACCTCGAGCTGCGGCCGAGCGGCGCCTCGGGTCTTCTCGTGTCCGCCGTCGATGCCTTCGCTCGCTACCAGGAAACGACCGCGTGGGTGTGGGAGCACCAGGCGCTTACGCGCGCGCGCCATTGCGCCGGCGACCCGGCCATCGGCGAAGCCTTCGAGCGCATCCGCGAGCGCATCCTCGTGCGCCGGCGCGACGCACAGCCGCTGGCGGCGGAAATTGCCGCCATGCGCGAGAGGCTGCACGCGGCGCATCCCAACCGCAGCGCGCTCTTCGACCTCAAGCACGACCGCGGCGGCATGATCGACATCGAGTTCAGCGTGCAGTACCTCGTGCTCGCGCACGCCTGGCGGCACGCTGACCTGACCCGCAACCTCGGCAACATCGCGCTCCTGCGCATGGCGGGCGAGCACGCCCTCATCGACCCCGGGCTCGCCGGGCGCTGCGCCGACGCTTACCGCACGTTCCGCCGCCTGCAGCACGGCCTGCGCCTCAACGGCGCGCAGTACGCGCGTGTGCCGCGCGAGCAGCTCGCCGCGGAAATTGGCGCCGTACAGGAGCTCTGGCGCGGGCTCTTCAACCCGTCTTGAGCGGCTTGATGTCGGGCGAATCGGTGTCGAGGCGGCCCTTCTTCAGGCGCTCGCGCGCCGCGGCGGCCAGCTTCTCGTAGCGCTGCAGGTAGTGCTGCAGCTGGTCCTCTTCCAGCTCCTCGAGATCGAGGAGGGCGTTGTGCGCGCCCTGCGTCGCCCGGATCAGTTCGTCGAGCTTGATCTGGATGGCGGCGGTGTCGCGGTTCTGCGTGTTCTGGATCACGAACACCATGAGGAAGGTGATGATGGTGGTCGAGGTGTTGATGATCAGCTGCCAGGTGTCGCTGTAGCCGAAAAGCGGGCCCGTCGCAGCCCAGACCACGATCGCGAGGATCGCGAGCGCGAACGCGGCCGGGCGGCCGGCCAGCGTGGCGATGTAGCGCGCGAGCGAGCCGAAGCGCCAGGCACGCACCTCGCCGGGCTCGATATCACGGGTGACACTGCCAGTACTGCCGAGCGTGCGCGACATGTGCGGCTCCTTGCCTCAG
>DATDCR010000025.1:0-3133 GCA_036524215.1 Burkholderiales bacterium | reverse complement strand
CGCCTCCGGCGCGCGCATCGACATGGAGGCGTACGCCGGCATCGAAGGCCACGAGCGCCTGCTCGACGCGCTCGCCGTCGCGCACGCACGCGTGCCGGCGGGCAAGCGCGTCGTCGTCATCGGCGGCGGCAAGATCGGCCTGGTGCTCGCCGAATCGCTGCGCAAGAGCGGCGCCGAAGTGACGATCGTCGAGCGCGAGAAGCGCATCGCCGGCGACGTGATGCCCACCTTCAAGTGGCGCCATACGACCTGGGTCGAGGAGCTCGGCATCCCCGTGCACGTCAACTCGCGCCTCAAGCGGGTGACGGAACAAGGCGCGGTGATCGTCGACGCGAAGGGGAAGGAAACGCTGCTCGAGGCCGATAGCGTCATTGCCGCCGGGCCGCGGAAGGCGAACCAGGAGCTCTTCACCGACTTCGAGTGGATGGTCGACGAGTTGCACGGCTGCGGCGACGCGCTCATGCCGCGCGGCCTCGACGCCGCGATCCACGAAGGCTACCGGCTGGGGGTGCGCGTCTGATGCTCGCCGGCTGGCAGTCGGTCCTCGACCGGCACGCCGAGCTCTTCACCGAGATCGCCGACGGCGCGGCGGTCGCGGTGGTGCCGCGCCGCGCGGTGGCGCAGGTCTGCGAGCCGGTGCCGATGCTGCTCTGGATCCGCGAGGAGGAGGGCATGGCTGCGCGCGCCGGCGAGTTCGGCGGCTACAAGAGCGTTGCCGCGGATCTGCTGCTCGTCGCGAACGACGGCACGCTCGAGGCCGCGCTCGCCGGCGAGGAGCCGCTGCGCGAGGTGAAGCGGCAGCTGCGCGCCGGCGGCATGATGTTCATGGTGCTGCGCCGGAAGGACGAGCTGCGCGAGCGCGGCTGGGAAGACTTCCTCGAATGGCTGGGCATGCCATTCCTCGGGACCTGCCGGTGATCTTCACCAACCCGTCGGGCGCGCCCGAGCTCGCCTGCGACGAGTGCGGCTGCCGCTGGTTCGACCGCATGACGAACTGCTGCTACGAATGCGGCGCGGCGGTGAAGGACGAGTCGCTCGCAGAGTTCAAGCGCGCGCTCGAGCTTCACCAGGCTGCGCGCGACAAGACTCCTGGGCATGAGACTTGCAGCACAAAGGGTCCCCCGTAGACGTACCAGGAGGTTTTATGAAGCTCGCTCTACCGATGCTGGCCGCGCTCGCCCTCGCGGCGGGCGGCGTGCATGCCGCGGACAAGCCGAAGGCCGGATTCGATGCGCTCGACAAGGACAATGACGGTTACCTCACCCGCGCCGAGGCGGCGGGCAACAAGCGGCTGCTGAAAGGCTTCGACGTCGCCGACAAGAACAGCGACGGCAAGCTGAGCCGCGCCGAATACCTGGCGGCGACCGGGAAGCGCAAAGTGCGCGACGTGGTCGGCAAGCCGTCGGATCCGGATCCGGGCTTCAACGCGCTCGACAAGAACAACGACGGCTACATCAGCCGCGCGGAAGCGCGTGGCAACCCGTATCTCAAGAAGCAGTTCGACGCGGCCGACGGCAACCACGACGGCAAGCTGAACCGCACGGAATACGTCGCCGTCATGGCGAAGAAGGACGTGAAGACCGGCGCGGCAAAAGTCGAGCACGGTCTCGACCGGCCGGCCGCGGCGGGCCGCTAAGCGTCTTTAGTCAGGTAGAGCCGTAGTCGCGCCGCGCGCTTGCGGCGCTGACCTTGCCCTCTTGCACGTCGCGCGCAAGCTGGGCAGGGTCGCGCTCCCGCGGCGCGCCGTAGCCGCCGCCGCCGGCGGAATCCATCACCACCAGATCGCCGGGCTTGAGCTGCGTCAGGCCATAGGGATTGCCGGGCTTGCCGTTGACGAGGAACTGCGCGCGCGCCCCCGGCTGTCCTCCGAAGAGGCCTTCGGGCGGCAGGCGGAAGCGTCCCGATTGCAGCGCCATGCTCACCGGCGGCAGCGGCGCATACGCATCGTCCGGCACGCGGAACACTTCGCGCCGTCCGAGCGCGCCGCGCTGCTTTCCCGCGCCGCCGGAATCGGCGATCAGCTCGCGCCGCTCGACGATGAGCGGCGCGTCGCTTTCCAGGATCTCGACCGGCGTGTTGGCGCCGTTGGCCGGGAAGATGAACGAGCCTTCGCCGTCGCGCGAAGCGCCGGCGCCGAGCCCGCCGCCGCGGATCAGCACGGTGTGGAAGGGCCGGCCGTCGCCGCGCCGGCCATAGAACATCTGCATGGTCGCCGGCGTGCCGCCGCCCGCGGCGACGACGCGCTCGGGCAGCGCCTTCGCGAGCGCACGGTAGATCACCTCGGTGACGAAGTGCCCGATCTGCATGCGCGCCGCCACGGCCGCGGGGAAGCGGCAGTTCACCACCGTGCCTTCCGGCGCGATGAGGCGGATCGGCGCCGCGATGCCGTGGTTGTTCGGGATCTCCGGGTCGAAGATGCTCTTCACCGCCATGTGCACGTAGGCGTAGGTGAAGTTGTAGACCACGTTGCCGCCCCAGTCGACCTGCGGCGACGCGCCGCTGAGGTCGATCGTGATGTCGCTGCCCTCGATCGTCACCTTGCAGGGAATGCGCACGTCGGCGTGGCCTTCCATCTGCTCGATCACGCCTTCGGCCTGGTAGACGCCGGCCGGCACGCGCGCGATGGCGGCGCGGATGCTGGCTTCGCTGCGCCGGATGATCTCGTCGCCGAGCTCGTCGAGGTCCGCGAGCTCGTACTGCTCGAGCATGTGCACGATCTTCTCGGCGCAGACGTGGTTGGCGGCGATCTGCGAGCGGATGTCGCCGCTCACCTGCTCGGGCGTGCGCACGTTGGCGAGGATCATGTCGAGCACGCCCTGGTTCAGCGTGCCGCCGGCGTAGAGCTTGACGAGCGGGATGAAGAGCCCTTCCTCGTACACCTCGCGGTTGTCGGAGGCGACGCGGCCGCCGATGTCGGAGTGGTGCAGGATGCAGGCGGTGAACGCGGCGAGGCGGCCGCGGTGGAACACCGGGCTCAGCACGCAGACGTCGTTCAGGTGGCCGGCGAGCGCCCAGGGATCGTTGGTGATGAAGACGTCGCCCGGTGCCAGCGAGGCGCGCGGCATGGCCTGCACCAGGTTGCGGATGCCGAGCGCCATGGCGCCCGACTGGCCCGGCGTGGCGAGCGTGCCCT
>DATDCR010000024.1:0-4122 GCA_036524215.1 Burkholderiales bacterium | reverse complement strand
GCAATGCGAGGCAGTGGCGCGGGTCATCGAGCAGCAGTCGCGCGCCGCGGCCGACGCGGAAAAGCTGTCCGCCAACATGCAGTCGCTGGTCGACCTGGTTCGCGAATCCGACTATTGGGCGGCGCGCGCGGGACGCGAGGTGATCACGGCAGACGATGTGGTCCAGGCCATCGACGCGCAGGTCGCGCGCAACGACCGGCTGCGCGAGAAGCTGCTCGAAGAAACGCTGCGCGGCACGCTGCTCATCGATACCGCGGGGGAGCGCGTCGGGCAGGTCAACGGCCTCGCCGTGACCCAGCTTGGCCGCTTCGCCTTCGGCGCGCCGCATCGCATTACCGCGCGCGTGCGCCTGGGCTCAGGCCGCGTGGTCGACATCGAGCGCGAAGCGGAGCTCGGCGGGCCGATCCACAGCAAGGGCGTGATGATCCTCTCCGGGTACCTGGCCGCGCGCTATGCGCATTCCAAGCCGCTCGCCCTCGCCGCCACCCTCGTCTTCGAGCAAAGCTACGGCGGCGTGGAAGGCGACAGCGCCTCCTCGGCCGAGCTGTACGCCCTCCTGTCGGCGCTCGCCGATGCGCCGCTCAAGCAGTCCCTCGCCGTCACCGGTTCCGTCAACCAGCACGGCGACGTGCAGGCGATCGGCGGCGTGAACGAGAAGATCGAGGGCTTCTTCGACCTTTGCCGCTCGCGCGGGCTGCGCGGCGACCAGGGCGTGATCATTCCGCAGGCGAACGTCAAGAACCTGATGCTGCGCTCGGACGTCGTCGCCGCGGTGGCGCAGGGCAGCTTCCGCATCTATGCGGTGAGCTCGATCGACGAGGGCATCGCGCTGCTCACCGGTCTCGCCGCACCGCGCGTGCATGCCCGTGTGGAACAGCGTCTCGCCGATTACGCCGAGCGCGCGCGCGCCTTCGGCGCCGAGCCGAAGAAAGCGTGGCGCGGCGTGACGGTCAGGAAGTAGCGAGGTACAGCCAGCCGGCGGCACCGCCGCCGAGCATGGCGAGGAACGGTCCGACCATGCGCCGCGCGAGGCGCCGGTCGAACCACAGCAGCACGCCGAACTTGAAGGCGAGATTCGCGCCGTACGCGAGCGCGATCGCCGTGATGGCCGGCCGCGCCTCGAGCCTGGCGGCGCCGAAGAGGTTGAGCGCGGAGAGCACGATCGGATCGACGTCGGCCAGCCCGGAGGCGGCAGCCGCGGCATAAAGGCCGCGGCTGCCGGCGAGATCGGACAGCCACGCGGAAGCGAGCAGGATCAGCGCATAGAGCGCGCCGAACTTGATCGCCGTGCCGAGCTCAGCGGGATTGCGGCTCTCCGGCGCCGGCGCGGCCATCACGCGGTCCAAGTTCTGCAGCGGCACGAAGGTAAACACCAGCCCGCCCACCAGCGCAAAGCCGAGCACGATGGCGAGCGAGGGCAGGATCGCGGGCGCGAGGATCGCCGCGATCAGCGCGATGCGCGCGAGCGGCACCAGGTTCGCCACCGGCACCACGGCACTCGCCAGCCGCTCCATGCCGGGCGATTCGCGGCTGCGCCGCGCATAGAGCAGCGTGGTCGCGGTCGAGGAGATCAGCCCGCCGAGGATGCCGGTCAGGATCACGCCGTGGCGCTCGCCTGCTGCGCGCAAGGCAACGTAGCTCGCGAGGCCGATGCCCGAGACGAGCACCACCATCAGCCAGATGTGATGGGGATTCAGCACCTCGTAGGGCCCGAACGTCTGGTTCGGCAGGATCGGCAGCACGATCAGCGTGGCGACCAGGAACTGCAGCACCGACACCTGCTCGTGGCGCTTGAGCGCGAGCGAAAAGCCTTCGATCTCCGGCTTGAAATACAGCAGCGCCGCAACGCCGATGCCGAGCGCACCGGCGAGCGCCGTATCGCCGAGCGCGGCGAGCGCGCCCAGGAGATAGCAGACCACGGCGGCGACTACGGTCGTCGTTCCCGGGTCTTCCTGTGCCGGCTCGCGCGCGTAAGCGGCGATCAGCATGGCGCCGACCGCAGCGAGCCCGACCGGGACGATCCAGGCGCTTTGCGTCTCCTCGCCAACAATGACGGCCAGCGTGCCGAAAAGCGCGACGAGCGCGAACGTGCGCACGCCCGCCTTTGCCGCCGGGTTGCGCTCGCGCTCGAGGCCGATCAGGAGCCCGATGCCGAGGCTCGCCGCAAAGCGCAGCCACACCTCGTTCATGCCTGCATCGTGAACGCTCCGCCTGTGGCGCGCTTGACTGCGGTCAAAGCCGCATCGCCTTGCGGTTCCCCTCCACCAGCGTCGCGGCCTCGAGCCGGGCGAAATCCATGAAGGCCCGCGCCGCCACCGAGAGCCGTTTGCCCACCGGATAGACGAAGTGCCAGGACGTCTCGACGGGCAATCCCTCGACGTCGAGGCAGACGAGCTCCGCGTTTGCCGGCTCGAGGGCGAACGTATGGCGCGGCAGGATCGACACGCCGTAGCCGGCGACGATCGCCTCGCGGATCGCCTCGTCGCCGTTCAGCGCCATGCGCACATTCGGCGCTGCGCCGTAGCGCGCGAAGAGGCGCAGCACCATGTTGCGCGTGCCGGATCCCGGTTCGCGCATCAGAAAAGGCTCGGCCGCGAGGCGGGTGAAGGCGATGCCGCGCTCGCTCGCCAGCGGATGATCGTGGCGCGCCAACGCGACCAGCGGGTTCTGCAGGACGGCCTGCACCACCACCTGGCGCTCCTCGGGCGGTTCCACGAAGAGATACAAGTCGTCCTCGTTGCGGTCGAGCCGCTCGAGGAGGCTCTCGCGGTTATGGACCTGCAGGAAGGCCTCGATGCCCGGATGCCGCTGCACGAACGCACCGAGCAGCCGCGGCGCGAAGTACTTCGTCGTCGTGCTCACCGCCAGGCGCAGCTCGCCGGAGGCGAGGCCGCGCAATTCGGCGAGCGTCTGCTCCAGGCTGGAGAACGCGCGGAAGACTTCGCTGCAGCCCGAGTAGACGCGCTGGCCGGCATCGGTGAGATAGATCCGCCGGCCGACCTGCTCGAACAGCGGCAGGCCCACCGTCTCGCTCAGCTTCTTGATCTGCACGGATGCGGTGGCCTGCGCCATATGCAGCTCGTGCGCCGCGCGCGTCAGGCTGCCCAGGCGTGCACTCGCCTCGAAGGCGCGCAGCTGCGGCAGCGTCCCGTGCTTCAGGTAACGTCGAATGTCGGCTTGCGCCATGGCCTCGCTCCTCGAGTCTCCACCTCGAGGCGAAGGGCGATGACGAGCGCCTTCGCCTATTGGCAAAGGTCTCGCTCGCATCGACGGGGCGACGCTGACGCGACCGGGGCGAAAGCCCGTGATGACGATCGCGTCACAGCAGCCGGGCGGCTGCCGAAGCTACTCCCCTCTGGAGGGGTCCTGGCTATTCGCCAGGCGGCGCGCCCATTACAGCACCGCCGAGGCGTCGTTTCAACCCATTAAGGATCGTAATGCCTCGCACCAGCAATTGCATGGTGCTTCCGCTTTCGTAAAAGCAAGGGCCACAAATCTCAAATTTTCATTCGCCGCGCGCGGGTCCACAGTGGTGGGCCACCGTCCGGGAGGTCCCATGCAAGACACGAAAGCGCACGCCAAGCCGATCGAGGAGCTGGCCGACGCATTGCGCACGGACCTCGTCCTCGGCCTCACTTCGGCCGAGGCGCGCGAGCGCAGAGCGAGGTACGGGGCAAACGAGCTCGCCGAACGGCCGCGCCCCGGGTTCCTCGCGCTCCTCTGGAGCCAGTTCAACAATTACCTCGTCATCATCCTCATCGCCGCCGCATTGATCTCGCTCGCGCTGGGCGAGTATGTCGATTCGATCGCGATCATGTGCATCGTGGTGCTGAACGCCCTGGTCGGCGTGGTGCAGGAATCGAAGGCCGAGCAGGCGCTCGCCGCGCTGAAGAAAATGTCGGCGCCCGCGGCGCAGGTGATGCGCGATGGCCATCAGGTCGCCCTGCCGGGCCGCGAGCTGGTGCCCGGAGACATCGTCGCCCTCGAGGCCGGGAATTATGTGCCGGCGGACCTGCGTCTCGTATCGAGCGTGAACCTGAAGATCGAGGAGGCGTCGCTCACCGGCGAATCGCTCCCGGCGGAGAAGCAGGCGCAAGCCGTCCTCGACGCCGAGATCGCGCT
>DATDCR010000023.1:0-12474 GCA_036524215.1 Burkholderiales bacterium | reverse complement strand
CCGCGCTCGGCGCGCCCGCGGCGCTCGTCGCGCGCCATTGGCTGGCGGGCGGCAGCCCGGCGGAAGCCACGCGCTGGCTCCTCGCCGCCGCCGCCGACGCGGTGCGGCTCGGCGCGTTTCGCGACGCGCTGCGTCACGTCGAACCGGTGCTCGCTTTCAAGGCCGATCATCCCGATGCGCTGCGCCTGCGCGCCGAGGCGCTCGATGCGCTCGGAGAGCCTGCCGCGCTCGCCGCCTATCGCGCGGCCGCGCAGGCGGTGGGAGAGCCCGCCTCGCACGACCTCCTGGCGAAAGGCGCGCTCGCGCAGGTGAAGCTCGGCGATCCGAAAGGCGCGCTGCGCGCGCTCGAAATGCTGCGGCCTGCCAGCGTGGACGGAAAGCTGGCGGAGGCGCTCGCCTACAGCGGCGCCGCGGCGCTCGGCGTGGCCGACCCGGCGATCGGCACGAAGAAAGCCGCCGAAGCCCGTCGGCTGGCGCTCGAAACCGGGGACACCGCATCGATCGTCATCGCCTCCTGGGCCCAGGCCGCGGCAGCCCACTCGCGCGGCGAGCTGCATCGCAGCGTCTGGGCGGACTTGCAGGAGACGAGCCATGTGCCGCATCTCGCGGTGCGGGTGTTCGACGGCCAGCTCTGCATCACCCAGCGCTTCCTCTACGGCGCGCGACCCTATCGCGAAGTGATCGCGTTCGCCGAGGCGCTTGCCGCCGAGGCGCGGCGGCTCGGCGCGGCGCGCGGCCATGCCTTCGGCGTCACGCTGCGCGGCGAGGCCGAGCTCCTGTCCGGCGATCTCGACCCGGCCGAGGAGCACCTGCGGCTCGGCGCAAAGCTGCATCGCGACATCGGCGGAGCGACCGGCGAGGCGTTTTCGCTGCAGCGCCTCGCGGAGCTGGAGCTCTATCGCGGCCGGCGCGACGCGGCGCGGGCGATCCTCGACGAGGCGCTCGACGTCGCCCGACAGACCGACATCGGCTTCCACCTCCTCGACCGCATCTACGGGACGCGCATCGCGCTCGCGGCAGAGCCTGAGGCGGCGCTGCGCGCGCTCGAGGAGGCTGAGGAGGCGGTGCGCGGGCCGCTCGAGACCTGTCCCGGCTGCCGCATTACCTTCGCCGTGCCCGCCGCCATTGCGGCAGCGCGTTCGCGCCAGATCGAGCTCGCCGAGCGCTACGAGCGTGCCTGCGAATACCTCGCCAACGTAGTCATGCGCCTGCCCGCTTGGTATGCCGCGCTCGAGGAAGTCCGAGCGCATCTCGCGCAGGCGCGCGGCGCGGCGCCGGACGACATCGCCCGCCGCTTCTCTTCCGCGGCAGCAAGATTCCGGGAGGCCGGGCAGCCGCTCGACGGTGCGCGCTGCGAAGCGCTCGCAACCGGCACCGCCGTATTAAGCGTCTGAGACGCGCAAGCCGGCTACATCCAGGGCATCAGCGACGCGTGGATCACGTCGGGCACCCCGTGCCCGCCCACCGACTTGATCGCCAGGTCGACGTCCTTCAGGCCGAAGCGGTGCGTTGTGACTTTTTCGAGGGGGAAGCGCTTGGACGCGAGCTGCGCCAGCGCCAGTTCGCACGCCTTGTAGCTGTGGCCGCGCGCGCTCTTCAGCGTGATCGCCTTGGTGGTGACGCGCTCGAGCGGGAAGTTCGGAAACTCCTTCAGCTCGCCCTGCACGACCATCGTGCCGGCCTTCCTCTTCAGTGCCTCGATGCCCAGCAGGATCGGGATCGTGCCCGCGCCCGCGGTGCAGTCGAGCACCACGTCGACGCCTTTGCCGCCGGTGATCTCTTTTATCCTGGCCAAAGGATCTTCGGCATTCACATTGATGACATGGTCGGCGCCGAGCTCCTTCGCGACCTTCATCCGCGCGGCGTCCTTCGAGGTGCCGGTGACGATGATGAGCGAGGCGCCCGCCTGCTTGCAGATCACGGTTTGCGAGAGTCCCTGTTGCCCGGGACCCTGGATGAGGACCGCGGAGTTGTAGCCGACGCCGCCGTCGAAGAGCGACCACTCGACGCCGTTCGCCATCGGCGTGACGAGGCCGGCGAGCTCGGCGCTCACGCCTTTCGGCACGTGGTGGATCACCGCGTTCCACGGCAGGTAGACGTACTGCGCAAAACCGCCCCAGAGATGCGGCGCTTTCTCGGCCGAGGTATAGCCGTAGCGGATGCCGTCGGGGTTGTTCCGCCAGTCGGTGTTCTCGCAGTGGCGGTACTGGCCGGCGTGGCACCACTCGCACTTGCCGCACATCACGTAGTGCTCGACGAAGACGAGGTCGCCTTCCTTGAAGCCCTTGCGGCGCACGAACTCGCGTCCCGCCTTGGCGATGACGCCGATGTTCTCGTGGCCCATGATGACCGGCGCCGGCGACGGCGGCGTCTTGTAGAGCTTGACGTCGGTGCCGCAGATGCCGGCCACCTCCATCTTCATGAGCGCGGCGTCCTCGGGGATGTCGGGCATCGGATATTCGCGGACTTCGGTCTTCGAAGGGCCGGTCCGCACGGCGGCAAGAACTTTTTCCATAATGGGCGCGAGTTTCTCATGTTCAGGACCGACCAAAGCCGCGGCGATGCCGCCTCGCAGGTGAAACGCTGGACGCGCAGCCGCTTCGGGCTTTCGGCCGGCGACACGATCTTCGTCTCCGAGCTGGAAGGCGGCGCGCCGGGCTTTCCGCCGCTGCGCACGGTCGTCGCGTTCTGGATCGCGGAAGGCCGGCACTATCACTTCAGCGTCTTCAAGCCGCTCGGCGAAGTCACCGAGGACGATATTCCCCCTGCGTGGTACAGGGATGCTCTCGCGGTAACGCCCGGGATGGACTGCGGCTGCTGCTAGCCGCTAGACTCGTCGCAGCCCTTTAGAGGAGGAGCTATGACGGTTGCGACGCGTACCCGTACCAAGCCCCAGCTCGCCATCATGAACGCGGTGCACGACCTGCCCGTGCTCGTGGCGCGCGACGAGGGGTTCTTCAAGGACGAAGGTCTCGACATCGACTTCGTCACCACGCCGGGGATGGCGCAGGTGACGACCTCGCACTTCGTCAAGTTCGACTCGGTGTTCGACCGGCCGCTCGACTCGGTCTACAACGAAGGCGGCATCGACCAGTACCGCATGTGCGAGTGGGGCATCATGAAGCGCGCCGTCGAGGCGAACGCGCAGGGCCTGCGCGGCCGCAAGATCGTCGCGCTCGGCGCCTCGATGTCCAAGTTCGCCATCGTCGTGCATCCGGACTCGAAGATCTACGAGCCGGAGATGCTGAAGGACAAGCCGATCGCCGTGACGCCGAACAACGGCTCCGACTTCACCACGCTGAAGATGATGGAAGGCTTCCTCGAGCCCGAGCACCTGAAGCGCACCAACGCCGGCACGATGCTGAAGCGCCTCGAGGCGGTGCGCGACAAGAAGATCGCCGCGGCGAGCCTGATGGAGCCGTGGATCAGCGTGGCGCAGAAGTGGGGCATGCGCATCCTCATCGAGTCGCACTCGACGCGCGCAGAGGCCGCGGGCGACGATCTCGACGGCGAGACGCTGAAGAAAATGTTCCGCGCGCAGGCGCGCGCGGTCGAGAAGCTCGAGAAGGATCCGCGCCCATATCTGCACTACCTCGCTCGCGAGACCGGCGGCCTGCTCAAGCCGGAAGAGATCCAGCACTGGCGCCTGCTGCACGGCGCGCCCACGCCCTACACGCGCGAGCGCTGGGACGACACCTACCGCTGGACCGTGAAGTGGAACATGACCGTGCCCGGCGCGACCTACGAGAACACGGTCGACAACCGCGCCTGGAGCTAATTCAGAAAAATGGTGACAGTCACCATTTTCTAGAGAACCCCCGGTATCCAGCGCTTCACGCGCGAGCAGTATTCGGCATAGGTATCGCCGAAGTGCGCGGCGAGGCGCTTCTCGTCTTTTTTCACCCGCGCGTAGAAGTAAGCGATGCTCACGACCAGGATGACGGCCGCGAGCTCCGAGCGCAGCGTGAGCGCGAGGCCGAGAAGGAAGATCAGGTGGCCGAGGTACATCGGATTGCGCGTGTACGCGTAAGGTCCGCCGGTGACGAGCTGCTCCGGCATGGTCTGCATGCCCGGACCGCCGCCGCCGAGCGAGATGCGGTAGCGGCCCACCAGCTTGTACTGCAGGTAGCCCCACAGCATGAGCGGGACGAACCACGGCTCGAAGCGCGGCGCGCCGTGGTTGACGAGGAGCTCCCAGGCGACGACCACGATCGGCACCACAACGAAGGTCCGTGTCGAGCTGCCGACCTCAGACAGGAATCGCATCGAGGCGGGAGTTTAACCGCGGGCGGGAATCCGATACAGAATGCGGTTCCATTTCCGTGAAGGGAGCTCCCATGTCTCGAGCGAGATTCATCTTCCTCGCGCTCGCCCTCGCTGCGAGCGCCGGCCAAGCGCAGGACCAGCTTCCGGTGGTGAAAGTGGTCGCAACCGGCGGCACCATCGCCAACACCCCTTCCGGGCGCCTGCACGCCGGCGAGGTCGCCGAGGCGATCCCCGCGCTGAAGAAGATCGCGCGCCTCGACGTCGAGGAGGTGATGCGCGTCGGCTCGAGCAGCATCACGGTCGAGCAGTGGCTGATCCTCGCGAAGCGCGTCAACGAGATCCTCGCGCGCCAGCCCGAGCTGCAGGGCATCGTCGTCACGCACGGCTCCAATACCGTCGAGGAGACGGCGTATTTCCTGCATCTGACGGTGAAGACCGAGAAACCGGTGGTGCTGACGGCCGCGCAGCGCCAGTTCACCACGCTCAGCTCGGACAGCCCGAAGAACTTCCTGCAGGCGGTGCGCGTCGCGGTCAGCGCCGAAGCCGCGGGCAAAGGCGCGCTGGTGGTCACGAACGATGTGATCAATGGCGCGCGCGACGTCAGGAAAAACATCAGCTACCGCGTCGAGACGTACTCGAGCGGAGACCTGGGCGTGCTCGGCTTCGTCGATGAAGACCGCGTGAGCTTCTATCGCGCGCCGTCGAAGGGCCGCGTGATCTTCGATGTCTCGAAGCTCGAGAAGCTGCCGCGCGTGGACATCGTCTATACCTATGCCGGCGCCGACGGCGCGCTGCTCGACGCCGCCGTCACGCAGGCGAAGGCCGACGGTGTGATCATCGCCGGCTTCCCCACCGGCTCGGGCACGCCGGCAATGGACGAGGCGGTGAAGCGACTGACCGCCAGCGGCACCCCCGTCGTCATGACGAACCGCGGCGGCATGGGACGCGTCACCGAGACGGCCTCTCGCCAAGGCGAGAAGCGGCCGCTCATCTATGGCGACAATCTCACGCCGCAGAAGGCGCGCATCCTGCTCATGCTCGCGCTCACGACCACGCGCGACCCCGCGAGGTTGCAGCAGATCTTCGCCAACTATTAGGGACAGACCCTATTTACTTCCGAGGAAGTCGAGCAACCGGGGCGGCGCGTTCGCTTCGGTCTGCGCTTCCGGCGGCAGGTCCCAGTACTCCGACTTGGCCAGGCATTCCTCGAGATAGCGCGCCGCCGAGGTGGCGTGCGATTCGTCCTTGCCCGGGACGATGAGCGCCGGGATGTCGAGCTTCATCAGCTCCTCCGGCTCGGCGCCGGGCGAGGTGTCGCGATCGAAGAGCGAGCGCGCCATTTTTTCCACCGTCGCCCGGTACGCGCCGATGTCCTGCCGCGCGTACGCTGCCGCGAAGGCACGGTCGCGGTGTATCGGCGTCGCCCAGGGCCCGCCGCGCGGGTCGGCGTTGAACGGGCGTCCCTCCTTCTGCACCTTGGCGACGACCGCCGGCAGGCCGGACGCGTTCACGAACGCCATATGCTCGAGGAAGCGCTGGTGCGCGCGGATGCGGTACTTCGCGCCGCCCACCGGCCACCACAGCAGCATGCTGATCGTCGCGCGCGGATATGCGACAGCAAACGCCATCACGCACGAGCAGCCCATGCAGCCGCCCAGGAGGTGCGCGCGCTCGATGCCGAGAAGCTCGAGCAGCTTCTTTCCCTGGCGCGCGTAATCCGGCCACGTGATCGCTTCCACGCGACCGCCGGATTCGCCGCACTCGCGCCGATCGAACACGATGCAGCGGTATTTCTTCGGCAGGTGGTCGAGCAGCTTGACGCGCGCATAGACGCTCTGCGTGCGCCACTTGTCGATCGTCGCATCGAAGCCGCCGGGCGCGTACATGAGAAGCGGCGGCCCGTCGCCGAGCACTTCGTAGCGCGTGCGGATGCCGTCGATCAGCGCCTCAGCCACGGCGCTGGCCTTTGAGCTGCCTTCCCGAGCGTACGTCGTCGGCGTATTCGCTCAGGGCCTGCAGGGAAACCTTCGCCACGTTGGCGTAGGTCTCGGCCTGCGAATCGAGCCAGCTGGAGGAATAGCCGATCGCGGCATGGATCATGCGCATCCGGCCGTCGAGCCAGGGACCGCCGCCGAGCCCGCCGATCACCGGGATCGACACCGCCTTCACGACCGCGGCACCGGCTTCGGGGCCGGAGTGACGGAAGTCTAGGAGCGCGGCGCCGGCGGCTTCCAGCGCCTTTGCCTCGGCGACCGACTCGGCGACGGGACGGCCGCCGTGGAACTCGGCAAACACCGGCACGCCGGCGCGCACCATCGCGCCGATGACCTGCGGGCTCGCCAGCACCTTCACGATATCCGCGCCGCCCTCCTTGATGAGGCGCAGCGCCGCGCCCTGCGGCGCGCTGGTCGGCAGGTCGCAGGAAAGGAGCGCGCGCTTCACGCCGCGGCGCACCGCCTTGCAGACGATGAGCAGCTCCTCCAGCGTGACCTCGCCTTCCGTCGCGTGGCCCCAGAGGTTCTTGCCGACCGAATCGCCCACGGAGACGAGATCGACGCCGGCGCGCTCGGCGATCTCGGCCATCGGCGTATCCCAGGCGACGACGCCGACGATCTTGCGCCCCTGGCGTTTCATTTCCTGCAGCCCCGCGATGCTCGCTCGGTCCATAGATCCCGTATTTTGCACAGTACACTATGCGCCCCATGATTATTGACATCCACGGCCATTACACGACCGAGCCGCAGAAGCTGCTCGCGTTCAGGGACAAGCAGCTCGCCGGGCTTGCCGATCCGATGCGCAAGCCCGCGACGAACGATCTCGGCATCACAGACGAAGAGCTGGTGCAAAGCGTGCAGCCGCAGCTCAAGCTGCAGAAGGAGCGCGGCTCTGACCTGACGATCTTCTCGCCGCGCGCGGCGGGCATGGCGCACCACGTCGGCACCGAGGCCACCGGCATCGAGTGGACGCGCATGTCCAACGACCTCATCCACCGCATCTGCACGCTGCTGCCGGACAACTTCGCGCCGGTCGGACAGCTCCCCCAGCACCCGGGCGTTTCGCCGAAGAACTGCATCCCGGAGCTCGAGCGCCTCGCGAAGCTCGGCTTCGTCGGCGTCAACCTGAACCCCGATCCGGCCGGCGGCTACTGGACCGATCCGCCGCTCACCGACAAGTGGTGGTATCCGCTCTACGAGAAGCTCGCCGAGCTCGACATGACGGCGATGATCCACGTCACCTCGTCGTGCAACCCGGTGTTCCACTACACCGGCGCGCACTACATCAACGGCGACACCACCGCCTTCATGCAGCTCATCCAGGGCAATCTCTTCAAGGATTTCCCGACGCTCAAGTTCGTCATCCCGCACGGCGGCGGCGCGGTGCCGTTCCACTGGGGGAGGTACCGGGGCCTCGCGCAGGAGATGAAGAAGCCGCTCCTCAAGGACCACCTGCTCGGCAACGTCTTCTTCGACACCTGCGTGTACCACCTGCCGGGCATCGAGTGCATGGCTAAGGTGATCCCGGTCGACAACATCCTCTTCGCCTCCGAGATGCTCGGCGCCGTCAAGGGCGTCGATCCCGAGACCGGGCACAACTACGACGACACCAAGCGCTACATCGACAAGCTCAGCATGTCCGATTCTGATAAGAAAAAAATATTCGAAGGCAATGCGCGCCGTGTGTATCCACGGTTGGACAAACGTCTCAAGGAAAGGAAGAAGTGATGACGCGTCTTTTCTGCCGCCCCCCTGTCAAGGGGGGCGCGAGTGAAACGAGCGGGGGGTTGATCTTCGCAAAAAGCAAAACCCCCCGTTCGCCTGCGGCTCACACCCCCCTTAACAGGGGGGCGAGATGAGCGCCTCGATGCGCATCCTGGATATTCCAAAGCGCCCGGATCCCAAGCTTGTCGCGGAATTCCGCAAGATGGTGACGCCGCATCTTTCCGACAGCCTGGAGCGCCTTTACGCCGGCGGGCCGCAGCTGCGGCCGATGTACAAGGGCGGCACGCTGGCCGGCCCGGCCTTCACGGTCAAGACCGCCGCGGGCGACAACCTGCTCGTGCACAGGGCGCTCGACACCGCCCATCCTGGCGACGTCATCGTGGTGGATGCCGGCGGCTTCCTCGACAACGCGATCATCGGCGAGCTGATGTCGGCGCGCGCAAAGCAGCGCGGCGTCGCCGGCATGGTGATCTGGGGCGCGATCCGGGACTCGGCCGAGCTCGCGGCGAGCGACTATCCGGTGTTCGCGGCCGGCGTCACGCACCGCGGCCCGTACAAGAACGGCCCCGGCGAGATCAACGTGCCCATCATGATGGGCGGCATGGCGGTCAACCCGGGCGACATCATCGTCGGCGACGCCGATGGGCTGGTGGCGATCCCGCAATCGATCGCGGAGCGCGTGCTGGCCTCGGCAAAGTCGATCCTGGAGAAGGAAACCAAGTCGATGAAGGAGATCGTCGCCGGCACGGTCGACCGCAGCTGGGTCGACAAGGCCCTCAAGGAGAAGGGCTACAAGATCTAATTGGAATAAATGGGGTCAGATCAGCATTAGCGGACGAAGGAGCGCTTCGCAGTCGAGTCCGAAATGTCGATCCGACCCCATTTTTTCGTCGTGGTGGCGCTGCTGGCGGGCTGCGCCTCCGATCCGCGCTACGGCGTCTCGCCCGGCATGACGGGCACCGAGGTGAGCTCGCGCGTCGGCAAGCCGGTCGCCACCGGCCGGCTGCCGAGCGGCGAGGAATACTGGGACTACTCGAGCCAGCCGTTCGGCTACCGCATCGAGCGGGTGACGTTCGCGCCGGACGGCCGGGTGCAGGAGGTGCGCAATCTCCTCACGGAAGAGAATTTCAAGCGTCTGCAGCAAGGCATGAGCGCCGCCGATGTCGCGCGCCTTATCGGGCCAAGCGCCCCTTCGGAGCATCGCGCCTACGGCGGCGGCACGAAATCCTGGAGCTACCGCTACGACGATGTGGGCGTGAAGAAGCTGCTGCACGTCGTGTTCGATGACCACGACCGCGTGCTCTACCACTACACGGAGTGGGATCCGTCCGTGTACTCGAAAGGCGACTCCGGCAACCGCAGGTAGGGAAGCTCTACGTCTTCCCCGCAAAATTGGTGACTGTCACCAATTTTCAGGCGAACGCGCCCGCGGCGTCGTAGGCGCCGTATTCCTCTTCGCTCAATCCCAGCAGGCCGCGGAACACCTTGGCGTTGTCGCGCCCGAGCGTGTGCGCGGCCGTCGTCACCGCGCCGGGTGTCTCGGAAAGGCGGAAGGCGGGCCCGCAATAGGCATGCTCGCCGATCACCTCGTGCACGCGCCGGTGCCACTGCCCGCGCGCCGCGAGCTGCGGATCGGTGAAGAGGTCGCCGATCGTATTCACCGCGTGCGCATGCACGCCGGCGGCCTGCAGCTCCTTTGCCGCTTCAGCCGGGGTTCGAGCTGCCGTCCAGTCGGCCAACGTCTTTTTCCCGATCAGCTTGCGCAGGCGCGAGCGCTCGGCGTCGCTCCAGCACGAAAGCGCGACCCAGCCGCCGTCCTTGCACGGGAAGGCGCCGTGCGGCATCGCATCGGGATCGTCGTTGCCGACGCGCCCGGCGACGCGCCCGCTGGTGTGATAGTCGAAGAGCTCGCCGGCGAGGAAGAGCAGGCCGCTCTCGTATTGCGAGACGTCGAGGTAGGCGCCCTTCCCCGTCGCGCGGCGCTGCTCGAGCGCGGCGAGCACCGCGACCGCGCCGAGCGTCGAGGCGATGAAGTCGATGTAAGGCCCGTAGAGGAGCATCGGCGGGCCGTCGTGCACGCCGGTCAGGTTCGCCATGCCGGCGAGCGCGGTGAGCTGGGAGCCGAATCCCGGCGTATCGGCGCGCGGCCCGGTCTGCCCCATGTTGCAGCTCGACAGCATGATGAGCGCCGGGTTCAGGCTCTTCAAGGTTTCAAAACCCAGCCCGATGCGCGCCATCACGCCGGGCCGCATGTTCTCGATCACCACGTCCGATCCCGCGACCAGCCTGCGCGCCAGCTCGACGCCCTTCGGATTCTTCAGGTCGAGCGTGATGCCGAGCTTCGAGTCGTTGAAGTAGGCGAAGCAGCCGCTCGAGTCGATGCCCGGTTTTCCGTCCTTGTACGGCGGGTACTGCATGCGGAAGCCGTCGGGATGCGCGCGCGACTCGACGTGCACCACCGTCGCGCCGAAGTTGGCGAGCATCTTGCCGATGTGCGGGCCGGCAGCGTAGCTGCCGAATTCCGCGATGCGGATGCCTTCAAGCGCTTGCTGCGTATTCATGGGACTTGCGCGTCAGGAGCGAGGCGCGCTTTCCGTCGACGATGACGAAGGCGCCGCAATGCCGTTCGGTGCCGCCGGCGGGCGCCGGCACGTCTTCCCAGAAGCCGCGCGCCGCGAGCTGCGGATCGGCGGCGATGTCGGCGACGGTGGAGACCGGGTAGCCGAGCATCTCGCGCGCATGCGCGCCCTCGAGGAACTCTTTCTTGGTGATGGAAAGGAAGAACCGTCCGATGGGCTCTTCCATAGTGTCGATGGTCTGTTGAGAGGCGATGGTCGGATCCCACTTCGCCCAATCCTGCGCCGCCAGCGCGCCGAGGTCGAAGCCGCGCTCGCGCATCCACGCGACGAGCTGCTCGTTCGTGCGCCGGCCGGCAACGCCGCCGTAAAGGATGAAGTTGAGGTAACCGTCCTTGCAGGGCCAGAACACGCGGAAGCGCGCGCCGGTCACCGAGCGCCCCGTCATGAAGGCGCCCGCGCGCGTCGGCGAGACGCCGGCGATGTCGACGAACGCCGGCGCGTGCGACAGCGCCGTGATCACCGCCGATTGCGCCGAGACGTCGACCAACTGGCCTCGTCCACTCGTTCTCCTGTAGGAAAGGGCGATGAGCGCACCAACGGCAGCCTGGGAGCCCGCCCAGGCGTAGGCCTGCGGCGCGCTGATGCGCACCGGCATGCCGCCCGGCTCGCCCGCCAGCGACATGGCACCGCCGGCCGCCATGATCTCGAGGTCGCTGCCGCGCCAGCCCGCCTTCGGGCCCGTCATGCCGAAGGGCGTTATCGATACCACCACGAGGGCCGGATTCGCGCCCAGCAGTTCTCTCAGTTCATCGAACTGCGAAGGCGAAGGCGTGGCGAGAACGATGTCCGCCTCGGCAGCAAGCTGGGGGAGTCGCTCTGCGCTCCCCCTTATTACGTGCTTGTTGACGTTGAGCGCGCGCCAGTGCGGCGAGCTCGTGTCGGCGCCCGGCGCCTCGAGCTTGGTGACGCGCGCGCCGCAGTCGCCGAGCAGCCGCCCCGCGAGCCAGCCGAGGCGCTCGGTGGCATCGACGACGCGCACGCCGCCGAGCATGGTGTTACCGCCCCGTGCGAGCGAGCGACAGCACCCAGCCGGCCATGCGCGCCTTCATCTGCGCGATCTGCTTCTCGTTGAAGAAGTCTTCCGGCTTGACGCGGTCCACCGGGTACACCGGGCGGTGGAAGTCCTTCTCGTAGCCGAACGGCACCGTCGCGTCGATGCCCATGCCGCCTTCGAAGAGCGTGTTGGAAGCCGTCCAGGCCTTCTCGCCCGCGGTCATGCGCTCGGCCGGCATGAACGTCTGGCCGCGCCCGCCCGGGATCGGGTTGAGGATGTCGGTCTTCGGGTTCACGCGCGTGGTGAGGCACCACATGATGTCGTCCATCGAGTAGATGTCGACGTCCTCGGAGACGGCGATCGCGAGCCGCATGCCCTGCGAGCAGGAGAGGATCGCGGAGAGGAAATTGCGCTGCCAGCCCTCCTCGATCTTGTTCCTCTTCTTCACCTGGATGACGCAGCCGCCCCAGTCGGTCATGCAGTACGGGATGTGCACGTCCTGGATGATTCCGGGCTGCAGCCGGTTGCAGAGCTCGAAGATCGCCGCTTCGCGCACCGTGGTGTCGATGTTCGAGTCGTCCATCGTGTGCAAGCCGAGCGGGAAGATGATCGGCCTGGACGAACGCTTCCGCATCGTGATGGCGGTGACGTGGAAGGTCGGGGCGCGGTACGCCTTCCCCATGTAGCCGGACCACTCCGGGTGGAAGAACTTCTTGCCCTGCTCCCCGGAGGCCTCCGCCTCGGCCGTCTCCCAGCGCTTGTCGCGCGGGTGGAGATGACCCTCGAGCACGTACTCCGACTCGGCGATGGCCCAGGCGTCCACCGTGCGGGCCTTCACGATGTTCACCGGGCTGCC
>DATDCR010000022.1:0-2673 GCA_036524215.1 Burkholderiales bacterium | reverse complement strand
CGGCAGGCCGCTGCGGAGCACG
Organism: Burkholderiales bacterium; assembly: GCA_036524215.1. Classification (GTDB taxonomy): domain Bacteria; phylum Pseudomonadota; class Gammaproteobacteria; order Burkholderiales; family SG8-39; genus SCGC-AG-212-J23. The sequence goes on along the minus strand of DATDCR010000022.1, from coordinate 2,651 downwards.
TCGTCCACCACGGCCAGCTCGGGCCGCGGCGCGGTGGAGCTGCTGCCGGGCGGCTCCTCGCCGAGCACGTTCCGCTCGGCGTCGAGCAGGAAGACGCTCTCGCGGTGCTTGAAGTGGTGGTGGGCCTCGCGGATGGAGTGGCGCTCGGCGCTCAGGTCGGCGTCGCCCATCTGCGGCCCGACCGCCGCGGCGAGCCGCTGCAGGACCTCCAGGTCCTCGTAGAGCTGGCCGTCCACGTGCGCCGCGGCCAGCCCGGCCGCCGCGCTGCGGCCGGTCCACATCCGCTCGTCGAGGCCGCGGAGCCAGTAGAGGCCCATCGTCGCTGCCGGTGATCGCGGTGCCGACCACCTATTCCGGCTCGGAGATGACCACCATCTGGGGGATCTCCGAGGGCGGCGCGAAGAAGACCGGCCGCGATCCGAAGGTGCTGCCCAGGACGGTGATCTACGACCCGGAGCTCACCCTCGACCTGCCGCCGGCGGTCTCGGCGGCGAGCGGCATGAACGCCCTCGCGCATTGCGCCGAATCGCTCTACGCGCACGACGGCAACCCGATCGTCTCGCTGATGGCCGAGGAGGGCATGCGGGCCCTGGCGCAATCCCTTCCCCGCGTGGTGAAGGCGCCGAGGGATGTCGGTGCGAGGAGCGAGGCGCTCTACGGCGCCTGGCTCGCCGGCGCCACGATCAGCACGACGAGCGTCGCGCTGCACCACAAGCTCTGCCACGTGCTGGGCGGCTTCGGCCTGCCGCATGCCGAGACGCATTCGATCGTCCTGCCGCACGCGCTGCACTACAACGCCGACGCGGCGCCGGAAGCGATGCAGCGCATCGCCCGCGCGCTCGCGGCCGGGAATGCGCCGCGCGGCGTGTGGGAGCTCGAGAAGAAGCTCGGCCTGGCGATGAAGCTCGCGGACATCGGCATGAAGAAGGCCGACCTCGAGCGCGCCGCGCGCATCGCCGCCGAAGCGCCCTATCCGAACCCGCGCAAGGTCGAGTACGGGGCCGTGCTCGATCTGCTGCACAATGCCTACGAAGGAAACCGACCGTGATCGCCGTGATCTTCGAATTCACGCCCGCCGAAGGGCGCTTCCCCGACTACAAGGCACTCGCCGAGGTGCTCGCCGAGGACCTGCGTAAGATCGACGGCTTCATTTCCGTCGAGCGCTTCGAGAGCATCACCAGCAAGGGCAAGTTCGTGTCGCTGTCTTTCTGGCGCGACGAGGAAGCGGTGCGGCACTGGCGCAGCATGGAGCGGCACCGCGATGCGCAGAGGAAAGGCCGCGGCGGCATCTTCAAGTCGTACCGCCTGCGCGTCGCCTCCGTGATCCGCGACTACGGCATGGATGAGCGCGCCCAGGCGCCGGCGGACTCCGCAAAGGTTCACGGATAGATCACACCTTCCTCCTGCGGCCCGGCAGCTGGCGCGCGGAAGGCGAATACCGCGACGCCGCCGGCCAGCCCTCGCCGGTGTCCGGCGAGACGACCATCCGGCACGAGGAAGGGAAGTGGCGCTTCGAAGGCGTGCTGCGCGTGCGCGGCGACCGGCCGGCGCTGCAGCACAACCGCTATGAGATCGAGCCGCTCACCCCCGGCGCGCGCTCGACCCATTGGAGCTCGAGCAATCCGGTGCTCGGCACGCTGCGCGGGCGCTTCGTGCTGGCGGGCGACTCGATCCTTTCCTTCTACTCGAATCCGACCGGGCGCTACCGCGGCTTCGAATGCCTGCAGCAGCGCGACGAGAAGCGCTACAGCGTGCGCGGCGCGATGATGGACGAGGACAAGGTCATCTCGACGTGGGCGCTGGACCTGAATTCGGTCTGAGGGCTTCGCGGAGGCGCTGCCCGTACTCGACGCTCAAAGGAACGACAAGCGCATCGCCGTTCGCATTCAGCGCGCCGAGCACGTGCGAGCCGACCTGCGGCCGCTCGAGCTTGCAGCCCGCCCACATGTTGGCGGGAATCTGCAGCGTCGCCGTCGTCGCCTGCGGTCCCTTGAACGTCTCCACCACGCGCAGCGTGATGACGTCCAGCGCCCTGGCGCGGTCTTCCTGCATGCCGGTCACGTCCGCGGCGAAGAGCGCCTGCGCCCATTGGTCCCAGTCCTTGGGCTGCGCGTTGCGCGCGAAGAGGCACGCCTGCGCCGTCCCGGCCAGAAGGATCATCGATACGGCCGCTAGAGCGCGAAACATGCCGCAGCATAGAATGGGCGCCCAGACCAAGCCAGGGAGATTGTCATGATCTACCGCTGCCTGATCGCGCTGCTCGTGATCGCCATGGTCACCGGGTGCGCGAGTCGCCGCGACCAGCGCAACAAGCCGGCCGCCGCTTCCGCTTCCGCCGAACTTGCCGCGGCGCCGGGGATGGACCGCGAGCGCAAGATCAACGAGCAGGACTGCCGCACCGGCATCGACCTGCTCGCCGGCAATTTGCGCTGCAGGTAGCTAGAACTGGAACGCGTTAGTCAGGTCCCCTGCGTTCGCCCGCACCCCCGGTAGCGGCTCGAGCGCAAAGCGCTTCGTGATGAATTTGATGACCGACGTCGTGTCGTAAGGCGTCTTGTCGACGTAGCCGCGCTTCGCATACGGCGAAATGATGATCGCGGGAATCCGGCTTCCCGGTCCCCAGCGGTCGCTCCAGCCCGGCCCCGAGGGCG
>DATDCR010000021.1:0-1881 GCA_036524215.1 Burkholderiales bacterium | reverse complement strand
GTTCGGGATTGAGCAGGCCTTTAAGGCGATGGTGCTGCATATCGCGCAGGCTCACGCCTGAGGGAAGCTCCCCCAGCAGCAGGTCTGCGCTGGCGTTCGAAAGCAGGATCTCGGAGCCGATCTCGATGGAGACGCCGATCGGCGACGACGACGATTCCCACCTCGGCGATTTCATCGAGGACCAGGCGACGCTCGCGCCGTCCGATGCAGCGACCTTCGCGTCACTGCGCGACGTGACGAAAGAGGTGCTCGACACGCTGACGCCGCGCGAAGCGAAGGTGCTGCGCATGCGCTTCGGCATCGAGATGTCGACCGACCACACGCTGGAGGAAGTCGGCAAGCAGTTCGACGTCACGCGCGAGCGCATACGCCAGATCGAGGCCAAGGCGCTGCGCAAGCTGCGCCACCCGTCGCGGTCCGAGCGACTGAAGAGCTTCCTCGATCAAGAGGGATAAACAAAAAGGGCCGCGTGAGCGGCCCTTCTAGTTTGAGCGGTACACGGGCCGGTAGCTCAGCCGGTTAGAGCAGGGGACTCATAATCCCTTGGTCGTTGGTTCGAATCCAACCCGGCCCACCAGCAGTGTTCCAGAAATCGGAACGACGGCGCAGCGTTTCTAAGGTTACCTACAACCCTCGAAGCGCCATGGATAATGTCCGGGCAATCCCGACAACACGCCATGCTCGACGCCTCCGGAAATCTGCTCATCGATTGGCTTCCCCCGGCGGCGCGACGCCCTTGCCTTGAAGCGGGCGAAGAGGTGCAGGTACGTATCGGCGAAGAGATCATCACGCAAGGCGCGCGTGCGCGATTTGTGTTCTTCCCGGCGGGCGCGGTCTGCTCGCTGACCGTGGGTCTCAAGTCGGGCGACAAAGCCGAGTGCTCGACGGTCGGCGCCGAGGGTGTCATCGGTCTCTCGCTCTTGAGCGGCTCCGAGCGAAGCCCCTTCTCGGCGATCGTTCGCGTCGCAGGCGCGGGCTATCGCATGCCCCTCGCCCCGCTCGGCGAGCTGCTGCAGAAGAATAGCGCGCTGCGCGAGGCGATGCTGCTCTATGCCGGATTCGCGCTCGTTGTGGTCGGCCGCTCCGTCGCCTGCAACTCCTATCACTCCATCGTGCAGCGGCTTGCGCGCTGGCTGCTCATGACACACGACCGCGTGGAGCGCGACGAGCTCGCGCTGACGCACGATATTCTTTCGCAAATGCTCGCGGCGACGCGGCCTCGCGTGAGCCTCGCGGCGGCCAAGCTGCGTTCAATGCAGGTGATCGACTACCAGCGTGGTGTCGTGCGCATCCTCGATCGCAAGCGGCTGGAGCAGGTGGCGTGCGAGTGCTACGACGCCGGCCGCAAATACCAGCAGCTTCTACCCTGGGCCGCGCGCTAGCGCGCGGCCTCAGCTCGGATTGCGCGCAGCCTTGCGATCGAGCAGGCGGCCGAAGTTCTCCAGCGAAAGCAGGTGCATGTAGATGCGCGGCATGATGCCCTTGCGCATCAGGTTCTTCAGCTGGGCGGCGTTCAGGTTCTCCAGGTTCTTCTCGACCACCCGGTACATGCCCGTCATCTGCATGGGCTTCGACGCGTCGTTGCGGAAGTTCGCCTGCATGGTGAAGGGCTCGAACAGACCGTAGTCGGAGAGGATCGAGCACATCTCACGGCTGCGCTCGAGGTCGCCTTCGTATTCGCCGAGCAGGCGTTCGAGCTCCTTCCATCTGGCATTCGGCTCGCCCTTGTCGTCGAACATCGCTTCGCCTTTGTCGTCGATGTAGGTCTTTTCGACGCAGATCAGGCGGTCCTTTTGCTCGACCTTGTTCACGTTCACCTTCGCCATGCATAACGGATAACGGCGCGCATACGCAGGGATGTAGACGCCGCTTGTCCAATGT
>DATDCR010000020.1:0-5494 GCA_036524215.1 Burkholderiales bacterium | reverse complement strand
TCACCGACCTGTGCAACTACCTCGGCAAGAAGTACGGCGGCTGGTACCCCGTATGCGAGTCGTACCTTCGCCCGGACGGCAAGCGCTGGGTCGGCGTGCCGCTCGGCGCCGCCGGCAGCATGATGGTCTACCGCGAGAGCGCGCTGAAGGCAGCCGGCGTTACCAGCTTCCCGAAGGACACCGACAACTTCCTCAAGATGATGCGCGCGCTGAAGGACAAAGGCACCCCCGGCGGTTTCGCCCTCGGCCACGCCACCGGCGACGCGAACACGTGGTGCTACTGGCTGCTGTGGGCCTTCGGCGGCAAGGTCGCCGACAAGTCGAACAAGGTGGTGCTCGACAGCCCCGAGACGATCAAGGCCCTCGAGTACGCGAAGGAGCTGTACGGAACCTTCGTGCCCGGCACGCTGTCGTGGCTCGATCCGAACAACAACAAGGCATTCCTCGATGGCCAGGTATCCGTCACGAACAACGGCATCTCGATCTACTACGCGGCGAAGAACTCGCAGGATCCGAAGATCAAGGAACTGGTTTCCGACATCAATCATGCCGAGTACCCGGTCGGCCCGGTCGGTACCGCGACCGCCTTCCAGCTCTTCTTCAACCAGATGATCTTCAAGTACTCGAAATATCCGAAGGCGGCGAAGGAGTTCATCCGCTTCATGATGGAAGAAGAGCAGTTCGGGCCCTGGATGCAGGCCGGCATCGGCTACGTCGCACAGCCGCTTCGCGCCTACGAGAAGAACCCGATCTGGACCGTCGACCCGAAGCACACGCCTTACCGCGACGTGCTGAAGAACACGCGTCCGGCCGGCTGGGAAGGCAAGCTCGGCTACGCCTCCGCCGCGGCGCTCGGCGACTTCATCGTCGTCGACATGTTCGCCGAAGCCGCTTCGGGCAATAAGTCGCCGAAGGACGCGGCGGCTGCAGCGCAGAAGCGCGCGGAGCGGTACTACAAAGTTTGAGGCGGTTGTTCGAAAACCGGGAGGTCCTCGGGCTCACGTTCATGGTGCCCGCGGGCCTCCTGCTGCTCGTCTTCCTCACCTATCCGCTCGGCCTCGGCACCTGGCTCGGCTTCACGGACGCCAAGATCGGCCGTGAGGGCGACTGGATTGGTCTGTCGAACTTCGAGTTCCTGCTCGGCGACAGCGTCGCTCGCCTCTCGGTCTTCAACACGCTCCTCTACACGATCGTGGCGAGCATCCTGAAGTTCGTGCTCGGCCTCTGGCTCGCGCTGCTTCTCAACCGCCACCTGCCGTTCAAGTCGCTGCTGCGGGCGGTGGTGCTGCTGCCCTTCATCGTGCCGACGGCGCTGTCGGCGATCGCGTTCTGGTGGATGTACGACTCGCAGTTTTCCGTGCTCTCGTGGGTGCTGACGCGCCTCGGGCTGATTCACCAATACATCGACTTCCTCGGCGACCCGTGGAACGCCCGCTTCTCGACGATCGCGGCCAACGTCTGGCGCGGCGTGCCCTTCGTTGCCATCTCCCTGCTGGCGGGATTGCAGACGATTTCGCCCTCGCTCTATGAGGCGGCCGAGATCGACGGCGCGACGCCGTGGCAGCGCTTCTGGAATGTCACGCTGCCGATGCTGTCGCCGATCATCGCGGTGGTGATGACCTTCAGCGTGCTGTTCACGTTCACGGACTTCCAGCTGATCTACGTGCTCACGCGCGGCGGGCCGCTCAACGCGACTCACCTGATGGCGACGCTCTCCTTCCAGCGCGCCATCCCGGGCGGCGCGCTCGGCGAGGGTGCCGCGCTCGCCACCCTGATGGTGCCGTTCCTCATCGCGGCGATCCTCTTTTCGTACTTCGGCCTGCAGCGGCGTGCGTGGCAGCAGGGCGGACGCGACCGATGAACCTGTTCGAATCGCTGTCGCGACGCTGGTTCACGCTGTACGTGCCGCTCGGCGTGTTCCTTTTCGTGCTGCTGTTCCCCTTCTACTGGATGGTGATGACCTCCTTCAAGTCGAACGAGGAGCTCGCCGCGCGCGACGCCAATCCCTTCTGGATCGTGAAGCCGACGCTCGCGCACTTCGAAAAGCTGCTTTTCCAGACCGATTACCCGGACTGGCTGCTGAACACGATGATCGTCGCGACCGTGGCGACTTTCCTTTCGCTCTTCGCCTCGGTGCTCGCCGCCTATGCCATCGAGCGGCTGCGCTTCCGCGGCTCGCGGCAGGTCGGCATGGCGATCTTTTTCGCCTACCTCATTCCGCCTTCGATCCTGTTCATCCCGCTCGCGCTGATGGTGTTCAAGCTGGGCCTTTTCGACAGCCGCTGGGCGCTGATCCTCACCTACCCGACGTTCCTGATCCCGTTCTGCACCTGGCTCCTGATGGGCTACTTCCGCACCATCCCGTTCGAGCTCGAGGAGTGCGCGCTGATCGACGGCGCGACGCGCTGGCAGATCCTGGTCAAGATCATGCTCCCGCTCGCGGTGCCAGGCCTGATCTCGGCCGGCATCTTTGCTTTCACGCTGTCCTGGAACGAATTCATCTACGCGCTGACGTTCATTTCGTCGTCCGAGAACAAGACCGTGCCCGTCGCCGTGGTGACCGAGCTCGTCGAAGGCGACGTCTATCACTGGGGATCGCTGATGGCCGGGGCGCTGCTCGGCTCCGTGCCGGTGGCGATCCTCTACTCGTTCTTCGTCGAGTATTACGTGTCGGGCATGACCGGAGCGGTCAAAGAATGAACGTCGATTTGCCTCGCAATGCCTTCAAGCGGGCGCTGGCTTCGGGCCAGGCTCAGATTGGCCTGTGGTCGAGCCTGTCCTCGAACTATAGCGTCGAAGTCATCGCCGGCGCCGGCTTCGATTGGATCCTGCTCGACATGGAGCATTCGCCGAACGACCTGGAGAGCCTCCTTGCGCAACTACAGGCCGCGGCCGCTTATCCCACGCACCCGGTGGTGCGCGTGCCGTGGAACGACATGGTCACCATCAAGCGCGTGCTTGATGTCGGCGCGCAAACGCTCCTGGTGCCTTACGTTTCGACAGCCGAGGAAGCCGCCGCGGCCGTTTCCAGCACGCGTTATCCGCCGCACGGTGTGCGCGGCGTCGCCGGCACGACGCGCGCCACCCGCTTCGGCCGCATCAAGGACTATGCGCGCCGGGCGCACGAAGAAACCGGCGTTCTCGTGCAGGTGGAGACGCAGGCCGCGCTCGACAACATCGAGGCGATCTGCAGGGTGCCCGGCATCGACGGCGTCTTCATCGGCCCGGCCGACCTGCACGCCTCGCTCGGCTATACGGGGGAGATCGCCAATCCGCAAGTGAAGCCGCGCATCGACGATGCGATTCGCCGCATTCGCAAGGCCGGCAAGGCGCCGGGCATCCTCACGCCGAGCGAAGCCGATGCACGGCATTGGCTGGAATGCGGCGCCCTGTTCGTCGCCGTCGGCGCCGATGTTGGTATCCTGGCTCGCGGCGCCGAAGCGCTGGCGGCCAAGTTCAAGAAGACATGAAACCAGAGATCATCATTACCGCCCGCGGCCATGCGGGCACGATGGCAACGCTCCGAGCGGACTTCAACGCCCACCTGCTTTTCGAGGCCGCGGACGAGGCCGCCTTCTTCAAGCAGCATGCGCCGAAGGTCCGCGGGCTCGCCACGTTCGGTCCGATGGCGGTCGACGGCAGGGTGATGGATGCCCTGCCCAAGCTCGAGATCATCGCCAACTTCGGCGTCGGCGTGGATGCCATCAACCTGGGCGACGCGAAGCAGCGCGGCATCATCGTCACCAACACGCCCGACGTTCTCAATGAAGCCGTCGCCGACACCGCGCTCGCGTTGATCATGAACACGGTGCGCAGGTTTCCTGATTCCGAGCGTTATCTGCGCGCCGGCCACTGGGCCGCAAAGGGCCCCTATCCCTTGACCACTGACCTGCGCGGCAAGGTTCTCGGCGTGCTCGGCCTCGGGCGTATCGGTGAGGCGATCGTGAAGCGCGTGCTGCCGATCGGCATGCAGATCCGCTACCACAACCGCCGTCGCAAGGATGTTCCCTACGCCTACGATCCCGATCCGGTCGCGCTGGCGAGGAACAGCGACGTACTGCTCGTCGTAACGCCGGGCGGCGCGGAGACGAACAAGCTGGTCAATGCGGCCGTGCTCGATGCGCTGGGACCGGAAGGCTTCCTGGTCAATATCGCGCGCGGCTCGGTGCTCGACGAGATGGCCGTCCTGCGCTACCTGCAGGAGAAGCGCATTGCCGGCGCCGGGCTGGATGTCTTCGTGGACGAGCCGCGGGTGCCGCCCGAATTCTTCACGCTCGAAAACGCCGTCCTGTTTCCGCATGTGGGCAGCGCCACGCTCGAGACGCGCAAGGCGATGGGCGACCTGCAGATCGAAAACCTGCGCCTGCACTTCGCCGGCAAGCCGGTCAGGACGAGAGTCGTCTAGGAAGAGGCGGGGCTGCCGGCCGCCGACTGCAGCCAGTTCTGCAGGCCGAGCTGGTCGGCGAGGTCGATCTGCGTCTCGAGCCAGTCGATGTGCTCTTCTTCGCCTTCCAGGATGTCCTCGAGCAGCTCGCGCGACACGTAATCGCGCACCTGCTCGCAATGGGCAATCGCCTCCTTGAGTACCGGATGGGCGATCTTCTCCTGCTTGAGGTCGCACTTCAGCGCTTCGAGCGCATTCTCGCCGATCAGCAGCTTGCCGAGGTCCTGCAGATTCGGCAGGCCTTCGAGGAAGAGGATGCGCTCGATGAGGCGATCGGCGTGCTTCATCTCGTCGATCGACTCCTTCTTCTCGTGCTCCTCGAGCTTCTTCAGCCCCCAGTTGCCGAACATGCGGGCGTGCAGGAAGTACTGGTTGATCGCCGTCAGCTCGTTGAACAGCACCTTGTTCAGGTGCTGGATGACCTTCGCATCGCCCTTCATGCGGCCTCCAAAAGGAAGCCGGCATTATTGCGTCAGGCGCCGACGGCGGATAGCACCGGATCCGCGCCGTGCACGTCGCGCAGTACCTCTTTCGCGCATTCGCAGCAGCGCCCGCACGCTGTCCCGATCCCGAGTTCCGAACTGAGCTGCTCGAGGGAGCACGCGCCGCTTTGCGCGCAGTCGCGCACGGCCTTCTCGGTAATCGCGTTGCAGAGGCAGATGTACATAAGTGGATCCTGTGCGATGAGAACCATTATCACTTGATTTAGGTCAAAAGATCAAGAAAGTTAGTGCTTCCATACATATAACAAGCTGTAATAGCATGCGAAACTATGCATGAGAATTGTTGACGTCTACACTGAGAATCGTTATCGTTATTGCACCGTGAACAAAACGAAGCCTGCCCCGCCCGCCCTCACCTCCGCCAAGGTGCCAAGCGAGACGCTGCTCGGCTTCAGACGAGAGCTCGTGATTACGCATAACGGCCGCGACTACAAGCTGCGCGTCACCCAGAACGGCAAATTGATCCTCACCGCCTGAGAGCCATGAGCCAGATCCTTCTAGTCACTTTGCGCGAGGGCATCGAGATGTTCCTTATCGTCGCCATCGC
>DATDCR010000019.1:0-1608 GCA_036524215.1 Burkholderiales bacterium | reverse complement strand
GCGGCGCGCTCTTTCGGTTTTAGCGCTCGAGAATCGCGGTCACCCCCATCCCGCCGGCGGCGCAGATGGAGATGAGGCCGCGCCCGCTGCCGCGCTCCGCGAGCTCCTTCGCCAGCGTGGCGACGATGCGCGCGCCGGTGGCGGCGAACGGATGGCCGAGCGCTACGCTCGAGCCCTTGGGATTCAACTTCGCGCGATCGATGCTACCTAACGGTTCTTTTCGCCCAAGTTTCTTTTCGCAATACGACGGCGACTCCCAAGCCTTCAGCGTGCAGAGCACCTGCGCGGCGAAGGCCTCGTGGATCTCGTACAGGTCGAAGTCCTGCAGCGTGAACCGCGCGCGATCGAGCATGCGCGGCACCGCATACGCCGGCGCCATCAGCATCCCCTCCTTCGTGCCGGCCATGCCGACGAAGTCGACCGCCGCCGTTTCCGTGAACGTCAGGTAAGCGAGCGGCTGCAGGCCGCGGCGTTTCGCCCATTCTTCGGACGAGAGGAGAACGCACGCCGCGCCGTCGGTGAGCGGCGAGCTGTTGCCCGCGGTGAGCGTGCCGGCCGGGCTGCGATCGAATGCGGTTCTGAGGCTGCTCAGCTTCTCCAGCGTGGTATCGCCGCGCACGTTGTTGTCGCGCTCGAGGCCCGCGAACGGGTAGACGAGATCCTGGAAGAAGCCGGCGTTCCAGGCGGCGGCGGCGTTCCTGTGGCTCGCGAGCGCGAGGTCGTCCTGGTCCTTGCGGCCGATCTGCCACTCCTTCGCCATCTCCTCGCAATGCTGGCCCATCGAGAGGCCGGTGCGCGGCTCGGCGATGCCGGGGCTCGACGGCGCAAGGTGCCAGGGACGCAGGTCGCCGATCGTGCGCAGCTTGTCGCCCCACGTCTTGCCGCGCGCCATGGCGAGCACGGTGCGCTGCAGCTCGGGCGTATACGAGAGCGGGATGTCGCTCGCGCTGTCGGCGCCGCCGGCGATCGCGCAGTCGATCTCGCCCAATGCAATTCGGTTCGCCAATTGGGCAGTGGCGGAGAGGCTGGTGCCGCAGGCCCGCTGCAGGTCGTACGCCGGCGTCTCGGGATGGAGCCCGCTGCCTAGCGTGCATTCGCGCGCGAGGTTCCAGTCGCGCGAGTGCTTGATCACGGCGCCGGCCGCCACCTCGCCCACGCGCTCGCCCTTCAATCCGAATTTCTCCACCAGGGCCTTGAGCGCGGCGGTGAGCATGTCCTGGTTCGACGCCTCGTTGTAGGCGCCGTTCGCGCGCGCGAAGGGAATGCGCGCCCCGCCGATGATCGCGACTCTCATGGCTGCATTCTATGAAAAATGGTGACTGTCACCATTTTTCAGCCCTGCCAGACGCCGTAGCCTTTCTCGCGCAGGCCGATGGCGAGCTCGACTTCCATGTCGCGCGCGCCGTCGTAGGGCATCGGGTTGTAGACCTCGTAGAGCTCCGGCATCAGGCGCAGGCCGTAGAGCAGGACGAAGCGGTTCGCCTGGATGCCGGCCTTGTGCTTGTCGAAGCGCACGTCGGGCGAGACGCCGGTCATGCCGACGTAGACGCAGGGCTTGGTCGCGTCGTAGTCGGGATTGGCGCGGCGAAAGCGGCCGTGCTGCAGCAC
>DATDCR010000018.1:0-5732 GCA_036524215.1 Burkholderiales bacterium | reverse complement strand
AGGCGCAGCAGCAGCTTGCCGAAGTAGATCTCCTTGAGCGGCCGGGCGAAGATCGGCTCGCATACGGCGCGGATCGCCGCCTCGAACTGGTCGACGCGCGTGCCGGGCGGCACCCAGCCGGCCTCGAGATGGGCGAGCGCCACGCGGTGATAGTCGCGGTTGAAGAAGGCGACGAAGTTCTGCGCCAGGTAGTTCTGGTCGACCTCGGTGAGCGTCCCCATGATGCCGAAGTCGAGCGCGATGTAGCGCCCATCGTCGCCGACGAAAATGTTCCCCGGATGCATGTCGGCATGGAAAAAGCCGTCGCGAAACACCTGGCTGAAGCAGATCTCGACCCCGGCGCGGCCGAGCGCCGGGAGGTCGAGGCCCTTTTCGCGCAAGACCTGGATGTGCGACACCGGCACGCCGTGCATGCGCTCCATCACCATCACGCGCTGCGAGCACAGATCCCAGTGCACTTCCGGGATGGCGAGGATCGGCGAGTTCTCGAAGTTCCGACGCAGCTGGCTGGCATTGGCGGCCTCGCGCAGGAGGTCGATCTCTTCATCCAGGTGACGGGCGAACTCCGCCACCACCTCCTTCGGCTTGAGCCGGCGTCCTTCGTGGGACAGGCGCTCGACGAGCGCGGCTGCCGTCTCGAGCAGCGCGAGGTCCTTGGCGATCTCGAACTCGACGCCGGGCCGCAGCACCTTCACGGCCACCTCGCGCCCGTCCTTCAGCTTGCCGAGGTGCACCTGCGCGATGGAGGCGCTCGCCACCGGCGTGCGCTCGATCGTCTCGAACACTTCGCCAAGCGGCCGCCCGATGCCGCGCTCGATCTCGGCGAAGGCCAGCGCCGGGTCGAAGGGCGGCACCTGGTCCTGCAGCTTCGCCAGCTCGTCGGCGATGTCGAGCGGCAGCATGTCGCGACGTGTCGAGAGCACCTGCCCGAACTTGACGAAGATCGGGCCGAGCCGCTCCAGCGCCTCGCGCAGCCTTTGTCCGCGCGGCTCGGGTCGCCGGCCGGCGAGCAGCCGCAGGATGAAGTCGCCGGGCAGGCGCGGCATGAACTCGTGCAGTCCATAGCCGAGCGCGATGGCGAAGATGCGCACCAGGCGCATCAATCTAATCAAGGGTGCTGATCCGTTTCTCGAGGCGCTCGAGCGCCTCGCTGACCGCGCGCACGCCTTGCGCGAAGCCCTGCAGCTCGATGCGGCGTACCAGCCATCGCCGCTCGTCGGTGACGTAATCGCCGAGCGCTTCGCCGAGCCGCAGCGCGGCGTCGGCTTGCCACTGCCAGAGTCCACGGACCGCCGTGCCGATGCGTTGCGCCGCGACGTCGCCGAAGATCTTCGACAGCTCCTCCTCGATGTCGGGGCGCAGATGCCGCGCGAGATAGCGCAGCTCCTCGGCGAGGGCGCTGGCGCCTTCGATGCCGTTCAGCCGCACGATGGCGACCGGCTCTGCGCCCCCGGGCTCGACGCGGCCATCGGCAGCGATGGAGAAGCGCAAAGGCGGCAGGAACGGCAGCGGCGATTGCAGCTCGGCGCATTGCCCGGCGAAGCGCGCCAGGCGCTCCTGCGCCCATCGCTCGCGATGGAGCAGCTGGTTGAGAAGAAAACAAAAGGCCACCTCGGGGGTGGCCTTTGATTCGGGCAGCGCGTCGCTCAATGCATTTGCTGGATGCCGGCGAGCAGCCAGCCGCTCGAGCCATCGGTCGGCTTCACGAGGTTCCAGACTTCCTCGAACCCGACGGGGTCGGTGCCCGGCGTCTCGCGCATCAGCCCGGAGAAGCGCACGCTCGCCCAGTGCTTGTCGCGCTCGGTGGCGAGCTCGAGCAGGTCGGCATTCAACGCCACGACGTCCGTCTGCTCCCCGCCGTGCAGGTCGGTGCGCAGCTCGTCGAACATTTCGCGCGTCGTGAACTCACGGATTTCGTCCAGCCTGCCGCCATCGTTCGCGAGCTGCAGCTTGATGAAGTTGGTCTTCGCCGCGCGCAGGAAGCCTGCCGTGTCGAATCCGGCGGGAATCGTCGAGGCGCTGGCCGAGACGGAGGAACCGCCGGCGACCGGCTCCGATGGCGGCGGCGCCGCCATGGTTCGACTGGCCATGCCGGCGAGCTGCATCGGCGCTGCGCTGCGCCGACGCACGGCAGCGCTGACGAGAGCGATCACCCCGATGGCGAGCGCCGCGACCACCAGCAGGCCGAGCAGGCCGTTGCCGCCGAACAGATAGCCGAGGAGGCCGCCCAGCGCGAGCCCGCCAAGGATGCCGCCCAGCATGCCCCAACGGCTCGGTTGCTGAGCGGGTTGCGCCGCCTGGCCGCTCTGCTGCGGCGCGGCTTGCTGTTGCGCGGGCTTCGCCGGCGTCGACGCCGGCGGCGCGGTCACATTGCGCTGCGCGCCGACCGATCGGCCGCCGCCGAGGCGCCGCGCATCCGCGTCGGTTGCGATGACTGCGGCACCAATTAGAAAAGCGGATAAAACAAGTAACCACTTACGCATCACGGACCTCCAAGTACCGATGCTATCAAAATCGCAAGCCGCGATGCACTGCGACAACGCCCGCGGCGAGATTGAACACCTCGACCTGTGAGAAGCCTGCCTGCTCCATCATGGCCTTCAGCGTGGCCTGGTCCGGATGCATGCGGATCGATTCGGCCAGGTACCGGTAAGGCTCTGCGGCGCCCGCCACGCGCTGGCCGAGCCAGGGCAGCACTTTGAAGGAATAGAGATCGTACGCCGGCTTGAGGGGCGCCCACACCTTGGAGAACTCGAGCACCACCAGCCGGCCGCCGGGCTTCAGCACGCGCGCCATTTCGGCCAGCGCCTGCTCCTTGTGCGTCATGTTGCGAAGCCCGAAGGCCACCGTCACGCCATCGAAGTAAGCGTCGGGAAACGGCAGTCGTTCGGCATCGCATTGCACGGCCGGCGTCAGCGCGCCGCTGTCGATCAGCCGATCGCGCCCCCTTTCCAGCATCCTGCGGTTGATATCGGTAGCCCAGACTTCGCCTTGCGGGCCGACGCGGCGCGCGAGCGAAGCCGCGAGATCGCCGCTGCCGGAGGCGACATCGAGGAACCGTTCTGCGCGCCGCGGCCGCGCAACGGAAATGGCGAAGGTCTTCCAGTAGCGGTGCAGGCCGAGCGACATCAGGTCGTTCATGACGTCGTAGCGCTCTGCCACGCGGTCGAATACCTCGCCCACGCGGCCCGATTTTTCGTGCTCGCCGACTTGCTGGAAACCGAAGTCAACCTGCTTGGTCATGGTCAATCGCGCGACGCGCCCGCTCGCTTGAGCTGCTCGAGATACTCGGTCCAGAGCTGGTCCTGGTTTTCGCCCAGCTCGTAAAGATAATCCCAGGAATAGATGCCGGTGTTATGGCCGTCGGAGAACGCCGGCTGCACGGCATAGGAGCCGACCGGCTCCATCGAGCGGATCTCGACCGCACGCTTGCCCACCTGCAGGACCTCCTGCCCCGGTCCGTGACCGCGGACTTCTGCCGAAGGCGAGTACACCCGCAGGTATTCGTACGGCAGCCGGAACGTGCGCCCGTCGGAGAACGCGATCTCGAGCACGCGCGACTTCTGGTGCAGCGTAATCGCCGTCGGCACCCGTTCGCTGCTCAAGCGGCCGCCTCGTAGGCGAGGCGCTCGAAATCGACGCCGCGCTCGATCACTTCGAGCAGCCGCAGCTTGGCCGGCGCTTCGTCGTGCATCTCGATGATGCGCTTCGGCTTGTACCAGCCGAGCGGCAGCACGATCGACGCCGGCGCCTCGAGCGCGGCCACCGCGCCCAAGCGAAGCGCCGGGATCCAGCTGCCCGGCTGCACGTTCAGCCCGGTCGGACGCACCGCCACCGGCACCGGCAGTCCCGGCAGAAGCCGCAGTCCCGCGTGCACATCGCCGTTTTCCGCCCCCATCAGCCAGCGGACCTGCCCGAGCATGAAATGCTTGCCGTCGGTCGGCCGTACGCCGAGCAGCTGGCCGTGCGCCAGACGCCTTCCCAGCTCTTTCGCGCGCCGCATCAGGCGCAGTCCCTGGGCGCTCTCGTCCTCGATGTGCCAGGTCTCGAGCATGAAGCCCTGCGCGTTGCTGTAATCGTCGTCCTCGCGCGTGCTGACGCGGCCGAACGTGGCGAGCTCTTCGCGCTGCTTCTGCGTGAGCTCGACCTGCTCGCTGGGCGGACGGAACACGCGGCCGGAGATGTAGTAATGCAGGCTGGCAATCTCGCTGCAGGCTTCGGCCGGACGCTGCGCGGTGCGCCGCTCGAAGCTGCGCGGCGGCTTGGGCTGGCACCATTGGCGGTAGAGATAGACGAGGAGCTGCTCGCAGGAAGGCTGCACGCAGTCCTCGCCGAGCGCGAGCTTCGCCGGCGACTCGCCGTTGCGCAGCAGCGCGACGCGATTACGCAGGCTCTTCGCGATCTTGCGGGTGTCCAGATAACGCGGCTCGCGCGCCGCCGCCGGGTCGCCGCGTTCCGGACAGGCGCCTGCCTCCAGGTCGACCACCAGCGGCGCGATGCCCTCGCCTTCGCTCACCGGCTTGCCGACGATTTCGAGCTTCGACGCCCAGCGCTCGAGCAGGTAGGCGATGAACGTGAGCTGGCGCTGCGCCAGCTCGTTCGGATTGCACATGCCCATCAGCAGCGCGCGCGCATAGGCGATGCGCGGCGAGGTGTCGTGGATATCGCGGTTCAGGAAATCCTTGACCCCGTCATCGACGACGTCAAGCTTTTCCGCCGCCGCATAGACTTCGTGCAGCGCGTGCCAATCGCCCGGCGGCACCTGCCGGTAGCCGCGATAGTGGTGATACATGCGCAGGCCAAGGTAGGCGAGCAGCCGCTGGCAGATCAGGGCGGACTGCGCGCGCATGCCCGAATCGCGGTTGAGCGCGCCTTCCATGCAGCGCTGGTAGCCGAGCACCATCTGGTCCCAGAGGGCGATCGTGGTGCGGAAGGCGGCCAGCTCGGCGTCGGTCATCGGCAGGGCGCGGTTCGTGAAGCGCTTGGCCTGCTCGATCTGCACGAAATTCACCGCCTCGCGCAGCGCCTCCATGACCGCAAGCCGCGAGTTGGCCGCCGCCGGAAAGCGGTTGAATTCCTGCAGCTGGCCCAGGAGCTGCGTCTGCGCGGCAACGACGTTGGCGAGCGGGATGTTTTCCAGCCAGCTCTTGCACGTCGCGGCGTCGGAGAAGTCAGGCGAGGCGCTTTCCGAGAGCTCGGGAAGCTTCATGGCGGGGCATCATACCCAAAGACATCCCGGTAGCTCGCATAAAAGCTGGCAAACAGGGTCGGCAGCAGCACGAGAAGCAGCGGGAATACCACCCCGGCGACGGGAAAGCGCATCGCGCCGGCAGTGGCGAGCGTAATTCCGGTGATGGTCACGAATGGCACGACGAGCGTGAGGATCGCCGTTACCGCGCCGTAGGCGACGAACGCGCGCCAGTTCATCAGGCACGCCGCGAAGCTGAAGAAGAGGGCTTTCGCTGCGCCGGTCGAATGCCAGGCGGCGAGCGGCGGCGCGAACCAGAAGGCGAGCATCACCGGAACGTAGGTCGTCGCGGCGACGAGAAGCGCGACGAGGAATTCGGGTGACTGCAGCATGTCGTCGCTCGGGCGGCGTCCGGTCAGCATCCAGTAGGCGAGGGCGCCCTCGTCGGCGAGCATGCTGGCCGCGAGGATCGCCCCCAGGCAGACAAGATAGATGACCCCGAGCAGCAGCTGCGCGCGCGGCTCATGCCGGAAGCCGTCGAAGA
>DATDCR010000017.1:0-15571 GCA_036524215.1 Burkholderiales bacterium | reverse complement strand
TCTTGGAAGAGAAACATTTGCACTCGCCCCACTGTTCTCAGTGGCATTCCACTGGTCTTTTGGGAAGATGATGCTTGGTTCTGTGGAATTATTCACAGCACTAGAAGACACTGATGATCTTTTTGGTACAGTTCTGTATATTCTTGCCACCTCTTTTTAATATCTTCTGCTTCTGTTAGGTCCATACCATTTCTGTCCTTTATTGTCCCCACCTTTGCTTGAAATATTCCGTTAGTATCTCTAATTTTCTTGAAGTGATCTCTAGTCTTTCCCATTCTACTCTATTTTTTTTTGCATGCCGTACGAGATCCGAGTCTTCGAGACCGGCCGGGTGGAGACGCGGCCCGACAACCTGCACGACTGGTTCAACGCGCTTTGCTGGCTCGCTTTTCCGCGCACGAAGGCGCGCATCAATGCCATGCACGCCGCGGAGATCCCGCGCGAGGCGGGCAAGCGCGGGCCCTTGCGCGACCTGCTGACCATTTTCGACGAGGGCGGCGCGATCGTCGTGTGTGCCGACGAGGCACTCAACGACCTCATCCGCGGCTTCCACTGGAAGACGCTCTTCGCGCACGAGCGGCAGCGCGTGCTGCAGTCGATGCGCTTCGTCGTGCTGGGACATGCGGTGCTCGAGCAGGCGCTCGACCCCTGGCCCGGCATCACGTGCAAGGCGCTCTTCGCCTCGCCAGCCGACGACTGCGACCAGCAGGCCGCCGCCTGGCTCGCCGAGCTGCCGCGCGGTGCGAGCCCGCGCGCGCTCGCCGCCCTGCCGATCTTCGGCTATCCCGGCTGGGCCGACAACGACGACGCCGGCTTCTACGACGACACCCGTTACTTCCGTCAGGGAAAGGCGGGGTAGCGCGTCTCCTGCGACGAGCGCAGCACTTCCGGATGGCGCGCGGCGACCGTATCGCGGATCGTGTCGACGCGCTCGTAAGGCACATCGACGATCATCAGCACCTTGCCGTGCTCGATCTCGTCGCCGAAATGCCGGAGCCGCGAATTCGGCACGGCGCTCGCCGCCATGCTGCCCATCCAGACGCCCAGCACGGCGCCGATCAGGGCCAGAAAGAACGCGAGCGTGAGCCCCGGCTGCGTGCCGTCGGGCGGATGATTGACGATGAAGGCGCCGAAAAGCGCGCCGCCCAGCAGGCCGAAGGCGAAGCCGATGGCGGCGCCCCGCATGCAGTCGGTCTTGATCAGGTAGCTCGCCTCGCGCAGCTCGCCGAGGTCGGTGCCGCGCCGGGCGAGGAAGTGCATGTGGCGATCGTCGACGCGGGCGAGGAGAAGATCGTTCGCCATGCGGGTCGCGCTCGCGACGTCGGGCAGGAGAAAGTAGAGCCGCCGCTTCATGGTCCATCTCCTTTCTGGCCTTGAGGCGTATTGGACCCGGTTGCGCGCGTAAAATTGCACCGGGAGTCGGCCAGGCAGCCGCTGCGTACGGGCAGGTCGTGCGTGGAGGAAAGTCCGGGCTCCGCAGAGCGGGATGCAGGGTAACCCCCTGGCACGGCGACGTGACGAAGAGGGCCACAGAGACGAGTCCGGTCGTCCCGGTTAGATCCGTCTAATCGGGCGGCTGGGGTGAAACGGGGCAACCTCCATCCGGAGCAACACCAAATAGGCAAGCGCGATGGCTTCGTGCCATCACAGGCCGGCTCGGCCGAAGCTTGCGGGTAGGTGGCTAAGGGGGTGCGGGGGATTCGTTCCCTGCATCCCGCGAGCTCGGGGGCGACCCCGGGCCCAGAGGAATGGCTGCCGGCCTCACCGGGTTCGCCCGGCCGAGGCCACAGAACCCGGCTTATCGGCCGTCTCCTTTGTCTTCTTATCCTTGCCTCCGATGGCGCAAAGGCGGAATAATCGGCGCGGGGAGGTGACGAGGCGTCGGGCGGTCCAAGGGGTGGATCCGCTCGCCAACACCATGCAGGACCGGCTCAACCAGAACGACGTCACCAACCGGGTGAACGTCGAGCAACCGGGGAACGTCCGCCAGGCGGTGCTGCGGATCTTTTCCTCGCGCTACCCGGGCACCGACTTCTCCACCCTCGAGCGCGCCTTCGATGACTTCCACGCGCTTTTCGAGGGCCGCTATCCCGGCTATCTCGCCTGCGACACGCTCTATCACGACATCCGCCACACGCTCGACATGACGCTCGCCATGGCGCGCCTGGTCGACGGGCATGACCGCAGCTGCGCGCCCGCCGATCGCCTCGGCTCGCGCCGCGCCATGCTCGGCATCCTGATCGCGCTGCTGCACGATGCGGGCTATCTCAAGCGCAGCTCCGAGGCCCACGTCGAGAACGGCGCCATCTTCACGAAGGTGCACGTGAGCCGCAGCGCGGATTTCATCGCCGCCTACCTGCCGAAGATCGGCTTCGCCGCGGAGGCGCCGCTCGCCTCGCGCCTGGTGCACTTCACCGGCTACGAGATGGATGTGGACCAGATCCCGGTCGACGACCTGCGCGACCGCATGATCGGCTGCATGGTCGGCACCGCCGACCTGATCGGCCAGATGTCCGACCGCATGTACCTCGAGAAGGTGCGGCAGTTCCTCTACGAGGAGTTCGTCTGGGGCAAGATCGCGCGCGAGCAGCTGGCCGACGGCCGGGAAATCGTGCGCTACAGCTCGGCCGAGGACCTGATCGTCAAGACGCCGGGCTTCTATGAATACGTCGTGCGGCTGCGCATCGACAGGAAGCTCGACGGCGCGGACCGCTTCGCCGAGCTGCACTTCGACGGCCCGAGCCTCTACCAGGCCGCGATCGATCGCAACATGGAGTTCCTGCGCGAGACGATCGAGACCGCCGATCTGAACAGGCTGCGGCGCTACTGCTATTCGCTCTCCGCCAAGCCGAACAAGGCCGCCGCGTAAAAACTACCGCGGCGCGGCCGGCGGCAGTCGCCGGAAATCGACACTTGTTGCGGCGCGCGAATCGTGGCAAAAGTTGCCCATGAACCCTGCTGATTCCGCCCGGCGCGAGGCCACGCCGGCGCTAGCCCGTCTGCTTTCCGAAAGCGCGATGGCCCGCGCCGCGCTGAACGCCTGCGGCTTTCCCGTCGCCATCCTCGACGCGCTCGAGCCGGCCCGGCCCGTCACCTACGTCAATCCCGCGTTCGAGGCCTTCTTCGGCTGGCGCGCGGCCGATGCGCTGGGGCGCGGCCTGGGGACGCTCGCCTTCCGCGGGGACGACGCGCTGGTGCATCGCATGCTGGCCGAAGCGGCGCCGCGCCGCTCGCTGAAGGCCTGGGCCAAGGACGGCACGCTGCGCCACGTTGAAGTCACGCTCGGCGCCTTACGCAGCACCGACGGGCGCGTCACGCACTGGGTCGCGGCGTTCTCTGATCGCAGCGAGCTCGAGCGCCTGCGCACCGAGCTCGACTCGCTGCGCACCCTTGCCGCGGCGGCCTAGGAAACTTTCGAGACGACCCAGCGCGCGGTGCGCAGAAGCCGCGCGTCGAAGCCCCGGCGGCCTATGAGCTGCACGCCGAGCGGCAGGCCGTTCGCGCCCTGCATGAGCGGCAACGTGACGGCCGGCATGCCGAGCAGCGTCCACGGCACGCAGAAGGCCGGATCGCCGGTCGCGCCGAGCCCCTTCGGCGCGGATCCAAGCGCCGGCGGCGTCAGGATGGCGTCGTAGCGCTCCATGAAGAGCTCGTCGAAGCTTTCGACGAGCGCCGGCAGCTGGCGCAGCACCCGCTGGTAGTCCACGACGCGCGTCTCGCGGCCGCGCTCGATCAGCGCGCGAAGCCGCTCGGAGAGCTGGTGCTTGCCGGCAAGCCAAAGCGGCTCGAGATTGGAGGCCATCTCCGCTTCCATGATCAGCTTGTGCCAGTCCCACACCTCGGCGGCGGAAGGAAAAAGCTCCACCTCTTCCACGTTCTCGCCGAGCGCCTCGATCAGCTCGCCATAAGCCTCGTGCGTCTCGGCGTCGGCGCGCTCCCAGTGCGGCGTCTTGATGAAGGCGAGCATCGGCTCGAGCGGCGGCGCTTCGTGCAGCACTTCCTTGAACGGCACGCGCGCGCGCGGGCGCGTGTCGGGGTCGCGTGCGTCATCGCCGGTGAGCTCGGCGGCGAGCAGCGCGAGATCCTCCAGGCTGCGCGCGAAAAGACCGATGTGATCGAGCGTGCGCGACAGCGCGAGCACGCCGGTGCGCGGGATCAGCCCATGGGTCGGCTTGAAGCCGTACACGCCGCAGAAGGATGCGGGCCGGATGACCGATCCGGCGGTCTGGCTGCCAAGCGCGAGCGGCACCATTTGCGCCGCGACCGCGGCTGCCGAGCCGCTCGAGGAGCCGCCGGGGGTGTGCTCGGGATTGTGCGGATTGCGCGTCTTTCCGGGATTGAAATAGGCGCACTCGGTGGTGACCGTCTTGCCGACGATCACCGCGCCTGCCGCTCGCAGCCTCGCCACGACCGCCGCGTCTTCGCGTGGCGCGCGTCCGCGGTGAACCGCGGTGCCGTTCTCGGTCGGCATGTCGGCGGTGTCGATGATGTCCTTCACGCCGACCGGAATGCCATTCAGCGCGCCGACCGGTTGTCCGCTGCGGCGGCGCTCGTCTGCGGCGCGAGCCTGCGCGAGCGCATGATCCTTGTCGAGGAACGTCCAGGCCTGGACGATCGGCTCGACCTGCTCGATGCGCTCGAGGCAGGCTCCGGCCAGCTCTTCGGCGCTGAGCAGGCCCTGCGCCATCCTGCCCGCCGCCTCGCTCGCGCTTAGCTGCGCGAGATGCCGCTCATCGGCCATACACCACGCTGGGCAGCCACAGGCCGATGCCGGGAAACATGTACAACAGCACGAGCGCGATGATCTGGATTCCCATGAACGGCATCATGCCGGCGAAGATCTGGTTCAGCGTCACGTGCGGCGGCGACACGCCCTTCAGGTAGAACGCCGCCATCGCGACCGGCGGCGAGAGGAACGCCGTCTGCAGGTTGAGCGCCACCAGCAGGCCGAAGAACAGCGGGTCGATGTGGAAGTGCGGCAGCAGCGGAATGAAGATCGGCATGAAGATCACGATGATCTCCGTCCACTCGAGCGGCCAGCCGAGGATGAAGATGATGAACTGCGCCAGGATCATGAACTGGATCGGCGTCATGTTGAGCGACAGCACCCACTTCTCGACGATCTCCTGCCCGCCGAGCAGCGCGAACGCCGCCGAGAAAATGGCCGAGCCGACGAACAGCCAGCACACCATCGCGCTCGTCTTTGCCGTGAGGAACGACGATTCCTTGGTGATCGAGCCGAGCTCCTTAATCGTCCTCCACGTCGCCGCGCCTTTCGCCGACGGCGGGGCGGCGCGCCAGTGCTCGATGAACCGGTAGGCGCCGGCGAGCACCAGTCCGCCCAGCGCCCCCACCGCGGCGGCTTCGGTGGGCGTCGCAAGCCCGAAGACGATCGAGCCGAGCACCATGATGATCAGGATGGCGAGGGGAAAGAACGAGGTCAGCAGGTACTTGAACACCTCGAAGCGCTCCCAGCTCCACAGAAGGTAGGTCACGACCAGTGCCACGACGGCGATCGCCATGAAGATCCAGAACCACAGCGGCGTCGCCGTGCGCTCGGCGGCGGGCGCTTTCGCCGCCTCGGCCACGCTCTGGGCCTTGGTCTGCGCCTTCTCCGCGCGAGCGGCTTCGCGCGCCGCGCCTTTTTCTTCCGCGTCGCTGGCCGCGGGCGCGGCCTCCTCGGCCGGCGGCTCGGCGAGGCCCGTGCCGGTGTCCTCCGGCGTATCGGGCGGCGTGGCGAGCCCGCTTGTCTCTTGCGCTTCACTGATGCTGCCCGCCGCGCCGGCTTCCTGCAGGCCGGCGGTGTCGACGGCGACGTCGGGCGCGGTAGCCGCGCGGTAGGTGAGCAGCAGCAGGCCGGCGACGAAGAGCAGCGGCAGCAGGCTGAGGAACAGCTGCGTCGATACCGTGCGCTTGGGCACGCCGGCGGAATGCCCGAAGGTTGCACGCGAAAGCGCGGCCAGCGCGTTTCTTCCCGTGCCGCGCAGCGTTTCGGCAAAGGCCGGCAGGGGCACGCGCCGGTCGGCCTCGGAGAGCGGCGGCATCAACGCGGGCTTCCACTTGGCGAGCACGATGACGTAGCCGAGATAAAGCCCGGCCAGCATCAAGCCCGGAAAGAAGGCGCCCGCATAGAGCTGCACGACCGACACACCCGCTGTTGCGCCATAGACGATCAGCAGCACGGAAGGCGGAATGAGAATGCCGAGGCAACCGCCCGCAGTGACGGCGCCGGCGGAGATCTTGACGTTGTAGCCGGCCTTGAGCATCGCCGGGAAGGCAAGCAAGCCCATCAAGGTCACCACGGCGCCAACGATCCCGGTCGCCGTCGCGAAGATGGCACAGGTGACGATCGTAGCGACCGCCAGCGAGCCGGGGACGCGGGCGGTGGCGAGGTGCAGGCTCTTGAAGAGGCGATCGATCAGTGCCGCGCGCTCGACCAGGTAACCCATGAACACGAACAGCGGCACGGCGATCAGCACGTCGTTCGACATCACGCCGTAGGAGCGCTGGACCATCAGGTCGAGCACCTGCTGGACCGCGATCTCGGGATTGACCGACCGGTACGCAAGCCAGGCGAAGAACACGCCCAGCCCCATCAGCGTGAAGGCGGTCGGGTAGCCGAGCATGATCGCCACCACGATCAGCGCCAGCATGATCAGCCCGAGGTGCCCGTTCGTCAGATGAGTCCAGGGCGTGAAGATCAGGATGGCGGCGATGATGATGGCCATCAAGGAAAAGCCGAACCACAGTTCTTTGCGGATCTTCAACGCCGTTCCTCCTGGTGCACGACGTACTGGTCAAGCTTCTGGATGTCCTCGTCCTTGACGTGGACCATTTCCTTCAGCTTGTCGACGTCCACCTCGACGACGTCCGCCTGGCGCGAGGGCCAGTCGCCCGTCTTCAGGCAGATCACGCAGCGCACGATCTCGACGATGCCCTGCAACAGGATGAAGGCGCCGGCCACCGGGATCACGGTCTTGAACGGGTAGATCGGCGGCCCGTCCGCCGTGATGTTCGAGTGCTCGTTGATGCGCCAGGAGTCGCCGGCGTAGTAGTACCCGGCGTAGGTCAGCGCGATCACGCCCGGGATGAAGAAGACGATGTAGAGAATGAGATCGATGGTGGCCTGCGTGCGCGGCTCGAAGAAGCCGTAGAGCACGTCGCCGCGCACATGGCCGTTCTGCGACAGCGTATAGGCCCCCGCCATCATGAACAGCGTGCCGTACAGCATGATCATCACGTCGAACGCCCAGGCGTGCGGCGCGTCGAACGCGTAGCGCGAGAACACTTCCCAGGAGATGAAGAGGGTCAGCGCGACGATGAGCCACGAGAACGCGCGGCCGACCCACGTGCTGACCTTGTCGATGAAAAGAAGAACGTTCTGCATTTCCCCCGCCCCCAAAAACAAACACCACCCGGCGATTATGCCGGATGGTGTCTGCTGGTGCCTTGCGAGATTCTTACGCTAGCTCTTCTTCGCTGCCGGCTTGGCGCCCTTGCCGAAGTAGTGGTTGTAGGCCATCTCGCGGCGCACGTTGGTGTCGAGGTCCCACTTCACCACGCGCTCGGCGAACTTCTTCTGCGACTCGGCGATCTCGTTGAACAGCGCATTGTCCTTGCGCTTCGCGGCGGCCGCATCGTAGGTCTCGAGCTGCTTGCGCAGGATCGCGTCGGGCGTCTTGTAGAAGCGCACCTTGTCCTTCTGCTGCATCTCGATGTAGTCCTTCGAATAGCGGTCGATCGACTTCCACATCATGTCCTGCGAGGCCGCCTCGACCGCGTGGTCGATGATCGCCTTGATCTTGGCCGGCAGCGCGTCGTACTTGGTCTTGTTGAACATGATCTCGAACTGCTCGGCGTTCTGGTGGTAGCTCTGCAGCATGCAGACCTTCGACACGTCCGGGAAGCCGAGGATGCGGTCCGAGCTCGCGTTGTTGAACTCCGCGCCGTCCAGCAGGCCGCGGTCGATGGCCGGCACGATCTCGCCGCCGGGCAGCGCGTTCACCGCCGCGCCGAGACCCGTGAACACGTCAATCGAGATGCCGACCGTGCGGAATTTCATGCCCTTGAAGTCGTCGACCTTGGTGATCGGCTTCTTGAACCAGCCGAGCGGCTGGGTCCACATCGGGCCGTACGGGAACGAGACGACGTTCGCGCCGATCGACGCATAGAGCTTCTGCAGGAGTTCCTTGCCGCCGCCGTACTTGTGCCAGGCGAGGAGCTGGTTCGCGTCCATGCCGAACCCCGGGCCCGAGCCCCACAGCGCGAGCGCGTTCTGCTTGCCGTAGTGGTACACGAGCACGCCGTGGCCGCCGTCGAGTGTTCCCTTGGTCACCGCATCGAGCAGGCCGAACGCCGGGACCACGGCGCCGGCGGGCAGCACCTCGATCTTGAGGTCGCCGCCGGTCATGTCGTTCACCTTCTTCGCGTAGTCGAGCGCGAACTCGTGGAAGATGTCCTTGGACGGCCAGGTGCTCTGCCAGCGGAACGAGATTGGGCCCTGCGCCTTGACGATGGCGGGGAAGCCGAGCGTCGCTGCGCCGGTGGCGGCCGCGGCTGCACCGGCGAGGAATTTGCGGCGGGAAGACTTGGACTGCGGTTGCTGGGTGCTCATTCGTGTCTCCTCTGGCTTTCGAGTTATGGGCAGGACCCAATCACGAACGAGCCCTGCTAGGACGGTATGCGAGGCGCAACGATTCTACTCTCGGGTTTTAAACAGCGGCAAGGCGATCTCACGATGCGGAATAGGGCGGTGCCAGCAATGTTTGCGGCGCGGACGCGGGCTTGTCCTTGTGCGGCGCGTGCGGCGTCCACCCCACGGTGGCGAGCATGATGAAGAAGCCGATGATGTAGGCCACCGTGACGTGCCATCCCTGCTGCAGCCAGCGGCCCACCGAGCGGGATTCCGGGTACATGTTCGAGATGGCGACGCCGGCGGAGGAGCCGAACCAGATCATCGAGCCGCCATAACCGACGGTGTACGCGAGCATGCCCCAGTCGTAGCCGCCTTGCTTGAGGGCGAGCGCGGTGAGCGGAATATTGTCGAACACCGCCGAGATGAAGCCCAGACCGAAGGCGGTCTGCCAGGACGCAAGCGGCAGCTTCTCGACCGGCATCATCGAGGCGCAAGTCACCAGCGAGAGCAGGAAGATCGACCCCTTGAGCGCGCCCGGCAGCAGGCTCCAGTCCGGCCGGCGCAGCGCCGCGCTTACGACGATGGCGGCCCAGACCGCCGCGCCGATTACCGGGAAATGGTCGAGCACTTGCGGATAGGTGACGTTGGCCACCACGTTGGCCACGATCGCCGTGACGAGGATGAAGGCGACGATGCCGACGCGCGGCCAATCGACCTGCACGCCTGCCGGGGCATCCTTCGTGATCGGCGCGAGGGCATGCTGCTGCCTCGCAGCGACGAGCCCGCTGATCACGAGCGCGACGCCGGCGGCCGCGTAGGCGTGCGTGACGTCGAGGGGATCGACGCCGTCGATCCACATCATGGTGGTCGTCGTGTCGCCGACGACGCTGCCCGAGCCGCCGGCGTTGGAGGCCGCGACGATCGCCGCGATGAAGCCGATGTGCACCTTGCCGCGGAACACGACGCGCGCCATCGTGCCACCGATCAGCGCGGCGGCGATGTTGTCGAGGAACGAGGAAAGCACGAACACCATGACGAGCAGCCAGAAGCCGCCCCACCAGCTGTCGGGCAGGATCTTGGGCAGCTCGTCGGGCACGCGGCTGTCTTCGAAGTGCTTGGAAAGGAGCGCGAAGCCCAGCAACAGGCCGAGCAGGTTGGTCAGGATCACCCACTCGTGCGCCATGTGCCGGCCAAGGCCGCCGAGGCCGGGGCCGAACTTGAAGCCGGTGAAGCCGAGCTTGTAGAGCGTGATGGCGGCGAGGCCGATCAGGGCGACCTGCAGCGTGTGATGATGAAACAGCGCCACCCCGGCCAGCGTGAGCGCGAACAGGACGAACTCGATCGGCACGCCGAAGCCGATGGCCGCAAAGCCGATGACGAGCGCGCCGATGAACAGGCCGCGCTCGCGCTCGATCAGACGCACGAAAACCGATTTCATCCCCTTGCCGCCCCCAGAAATTCGTCGAGCAATGGACCGCCGTCGAGGAAGCCGCTGCGCCCCCCGTGGAACTCGGGGTGCCATTGCACGCCGCAAATATAACCGCCACCCGCGCCGCGCACCGCCTCGACGACGCCGTCCGGCTCGGAATGCGCCTCGATCTTGAGGCCGTCGCCGAGTCGCTTGATCGCCTGGTGATGAATCGACACGACTTTGCGCGGGCCGCTTTCGCCATACAGGCGCGCAAGGCCCGAGCCTGGCTCGAGGCGCACTTCGTGGCAATGCTTGTCGTACTCGTCGCTGCGGTGATGCGCCACGTCCTGGTGCAGGCTGCCGCCGAGCGCGACGTTGATGAGCTGCGCGCCGCGGCAGATGCCGAGCACCGGCTTGCCGGCTGCGGTGAAAGCCTGGACCAGCGCGATCTCGAAGCGGTCGCGCACCGGGTCACCGATCCATTCCGGCTTGAGCGGCTGCTCGCCGTAGGAGAGCGGGCTGATGTCGGCGCCGCCCTGCAGCACCAGGCCATCCAGGACCTTCGCGTACTGGGCCGCGCGTTCGCTCACCGGCAGGAGAAAGACCAGCGCGTCGCGGGAGTGGATCCAGTCGGCGACGGAATGCTCGAGGTAATCGAGCAGCTTGGTCTGGACGCCGCGCGCCCCGGCTTGCGGATGGAACAGCCGGGGCGAGACGCCGATCTTCAGGGCTTCATTCAAGGGCGGGGATTATAGGTCCCCGCCTTGCCTACGCCTTCAGCGCGACGAGCACCTCGTCCAGCATCTTCTTCGCATCGCCGAACAGCATGCGGTTGTTGTCCTTGTAGAAGAGCGGATTGTCGACGCCGGCATAGCCGGAGGCCATGCTGCGCTTCATGACGATCGAGGTCTTCGCTTTCCACACTTCGAGCACCGGCATGCCGGCGATCGGGCTCGCCGGATCTTCCTGCGCCGAGGGGTTCACGATGTCGTTGGCGCCGATCACCATGGAGACGTCGGTGTCCGGGAAGTCGGCGTTGATCTCGTCCATTTCCATCACGATGTCGTAGGGCACCTTGGCCTCGGCGAGGAGCACGTTCATGTGCCCGGGCATGCGGCCCGCGACCGGGTGGATGCCGAAGCGCACGTTCACGCCCTTCTCCCGCAGGTATTTCGTGATCTCGTAGACGGTGTGCTGCGCCTGCGCCACGGCCATGCCGTAGCCCGGCACGATGATCACGTTCTTCGCCTCGCGCAGCAGCGCCGCCGTGTCGGCCGCGCTGATCGGGCTCACCTCGCCTGCCGGCTGCGCGCCGGCGGCCGCGGGCTGGCCGCCCTCGGTGCCGAAGCCGCCCGCGATGACGCTGACGAAGTTGCGGTTCATCGCGCGACACATGATGTAGGAGAGGATGGCGCCGCTCGAGCCGACCAGCGCGCCGGTGACGATGAGCAGATCGTTGTTCAGCATGAAGCCGGTGGCGGCCGCCGCCCACCCCGAGTAGCTGTTCAGCATCGACACCACGACGGGCATGTCGGCGCCGCCGATCGCCATCACCATGTGGATGCCGAAGAGGAGCGCGATGACGGTCATCACGACCAGCGGCGTCATGCCTTCGGCCACCGAATGCGTCTCGATGAAGACGCCGCCGAAGTACAGCACCCCCAGCAGGCCGGCGAGGTTGATCCAGTGCCGCGCGGGAATCAGCACCGGCTTGCCGGTGATCTTGGCCGACAGCTTGCCGAAGGCGATGAGCGAGCCGGAGAAGGTGATCGCGCCGATCAGCACGCCGATATAGATCTCGAGCTCGTGGATCGTCTTGTCGGCGCCTTCGAAATGCGCCGTGGCGGCCGGGTCGATGTAGTTCGCGTAGCCGATCAGCACCGCGGCGAGGCCGACCAGGCTGTGCATCAGCGCGACCAGCTCCGGCATCTGCGTCATCTTCACCACGCGCGCCGCGTACAGGCCGATCGCCGCGCCGACCACCATGGCGCCGACGATCCAGGCGTAGCCGCCGGAAGTGACGTTGGGGCCGAAGACCGTCGCCAGCACGGCGATGGTCATGCCGATCATGCCGTAGAGGTTGCCGCGGCGCGAGGTCTCGGGGTTGGAGAGCCCGCCGAGGCTCAGGATGAACAGGATGGTCGCGCCGATGTAGGAGACGGTGGAAAGGGTTGCGGGCATGGAAGCGTCTCCTTTACTTGCGGAACATCTGCAGCATGCGCTGCGTGACGGCGAAGCCGCCGAACATGTTGATGGCGACGAGCGCGATGCTGACCACGGCGAGGCCGACGATCCAGCTCGTCGGCCGCTCCAGGGCATTGCTCAGCGGCGGCGCGACCTGAACCAGCGCGCCGATGGCGATGATGCTGCTGATCGCATTGGTCACGCTCATCAGCGGCGTATGCAGCGCCGGCGTCACGTTCCAGATCACCATGTAGCCGACGAAGCAGGCCAGCACGAAGACCGTGAAGTGCGCGAGGAACGCCGCCGGGGCATTCGCGCCGATGAACCAGAACAGCACCGCGGCGACGAGGAAGGTGATGGCGGTCGACTTGGCCGAGGCGGGGGCGCTCGCCGCGCCGTGGCCCCCCGCCTTCGCGGGGGCGGCGGCTTTTGCCGCGGACGGCTTGGCCGCCGGTGCTGCCGGGAGCTTCGGCGGCGGCGGCGGCCAGGTGATGCTTCCGTCCTTGATCACCGTCAGGCCGCGGATGGCGTCGTCTTCCATGTTGACGTTGATGATGCCGTCCTTCGTCTTGCACAGCTCCTCGGCCAGCCGGAACAGGTTGGTGGCGTACAGCGTGGAGGACTGCTTCGCCAGCCGGCTCGCGAGGTCGGTGTAGCCGATGATCGTGACGCCGTGCTTGACGACCGCCTTGCCGGGCTCGGTCAGCTCGCAGTTGCCGCCCTGCTCTCCCGCCATGTCGACGATCACGCTGCCCGGCTTCATCGACTTCACCATCTCGGCGGTGATCAGCTTCGGCGCAGGCTTGCCCGGGATCAGCGCGGTGGTAATGACGATGTCCACCTCCCTCGCCTGCTTGGCATACATCTCGCGCTGCGCCTTCTGGAAGCCTTCGCTCATCACCTTGGCGTAGCCGCCGCCGCCCGAGCCTTCTTCCTCGTAATCGACCTTCACGAACTCACCGCCCAGCGACTTGACCTGGTCTGCCACTTCGGCCCGGGTGTCGTTCGCGCGCACGATGGCGCCCATGTTCGCGGCGGTGCCGATCGCGGCGAGGCCGGCCACGCCGGCACCGGCGACGAAGACTTTGGCCGGCGGGATCTTGCCCGCTGCGGTGATCTGGCCGCTGAAAAATCGGCCGAAGGCATTGGCGGCCTCGATCACGGCGCGGTAGCCGCTGATGCCGGCCATGGAAGTCAGCGCGTCCATCTTCTGGGCGCGGCTCAGCGTGCGCGGCAGTGAATCGATGGCGAGCACGGTGACCTTGCGCGCCGCGAGGCTCTGCATCAGTGCAGGGTTCTGCGCCGGCCAGATGAAGCTGACGAGGGTCTGGCCCTCGTGCATGAGGGCGACTTCCTCGGCCGTTGGTGCACGCACCTTGAACACGATGTCGGCGCTCGACCACAGCCGTGCGGCGTCGGCGACGATTTCCGCGCCGGCGGCGCGATAGGTGTCGTCGGCGAAGTTCGCCGCATCGCCGGCGCCGGATTGCACGGCGACGCGAAAGCCCAGCTTGATGAGCTTCTCGACCACCTCGGGCGCCGTGGCCACGCGTTTCTCGTCGGCCGCGATCTCGCGCGGGACCCCGATCAGCTGCGACATAAGTTTGTCCCCTGCTCGCACTTCGGCGGGCACACCGATTTCCATGGAATGGATCTCCCTCTTGAGCCTGCTCGGAGTCTACTCAGGGGGAGCCTGCCGCCTTTGATTTGTGTCAATGTTCCGGAACCGCCAAGGCCGCGATTCTAGCGGTCGCGGGCTGCTGTCATCCAGCCGAAGCGCCGTTCGCCGAGCTCGAACGCGCCCTGCACCACGAGCGCGAGCGCAGCGGCCGGGATGGCGCCGGCGAGGAGCATGACGTTGTCGTTGAGCGCGAGCCCCGATGCGATGCGCTCGCCGTAGCCGCCGGCGCCGATGAAAGCGGCGATGGTGGCCGTGCCGACGTTGATCACCGCCGAGGTCTTGATGCCCGCGAGGATCGACGGCGCCGCGAGCGGCAGCTCGATCAGGCGCAGGCGCTGCGCGCTTTGCAGGCCAAGCGCCATCGCGGCCTGCCGCATGCCGCGACCGATGCCGTCGAGGCCGGCATAGGTGTTGCGCACGATCGGCAGCAACGCGTACAGGAACAGCGCGAGCAGCGCTGGCACGACGCCGATGCGCCCGACGAGCGCGATCAGGAAGGCGAACAGGGCGAGCGACGGCACCGTCTGGATCACGCCCACCGCGCCGAGGATCGGCTGCGCCGCCGCCGGCATGCGGGCGGCGGCGATTCCCAGCGGGATGCCGACGGCCACGCTGGCGAGAAGCGAGATCAGCACCAGCATCACATGCTCCGCGCTCAGGCGCCAGAAATCCGCGCCGAACAGCGTCGCCCAGAAGGCGCGCCGCTGCGTGTTGGCCGAGCCGTCGCCGAAGAACAGCTCCGCCGCCTGAGCGAAGCTGCGCCCGCCGAGCTCCGCAGCGGCATTCATCCGCATCATCAGTCGCTCGTCGATGCGCCCCTCGAGCTTGCGCAAGGCCTCGAAGGCTGCCGGGTAACGCGCCGGCGCGTCGGCGCGGTGGAGCAGCACCGCGTCGTAGCGCGGGAAGAAATGGCGCTCGTCCTCCAGCACGCGCAGCTCGAAACGCTCGATCTTGGCATCGGTCGAATACACATCCATGACATCGATGCGGCCGGCGCTGAGCGCTTCATAGGCGAGGCCGTGATCGAGCCCGCTCGCCGTCTGCGGCAATCCGTAGGCGCGCTTGACGCCGACCCAGCCGTCGGCGCGGCCGATGAATTCCTGCGACAGGCCGAAACGCAGCCCGGGATGCCGCGCGAGGTCCGAAAGGCGGCGAACGCCGAGCGCCGCGGCGCGCTCGTCGCGCATGGCGAGCGCGTAAGTGTTGTTGAAGCCGAGCCGGATCGACGCCGCCAGGCCTTGCGCCGCGAGCGCGCGGTTGAGCTCTTCCAGCGTGGGATCGCCTGGCAGGTGAACGATCTCGGCGGCGATGGTCCCGGTGTATTCCGGGTACGCGTCGATGGCGCCTGTCTTCAATGCGGCGAGCACCACGCCGGTGCTACCGAGGCCTGGCTTGTGCTCGCCGTGCGCGGCGCGCGCCAGGATTTCGCCGAGGATGTAGGACTCCGTGAAGCGCTTCGAACCGATGCGGATGCGGTCTTCCGCGTGCGCGAAGCCGCCGACAGCCAGCATGAGGACCGGCACGAGGAGGCGTGCGCGGATCACCGCGCGTAGAGGCGATATTCGCGCCCCCCCGTTTGCCGTGCGCGGCTGCGCGCGGCGTCGGCATTGCGCTCGAGCGCTTCCGGATCGCCCGCATCGTGCGGAAAGATGGAGATGCC